>CAXGXL010000934.1:0-1504 GCA_964013555.1 uncultured bacterium | reverse complement strand
TCTTCTTGCAAACTCCAGCTTGAAACCTCCACTGGCAGCTACCCCGGCTATTTCGAGCCCAAACAAAATCTTCTTTTTTTTAGCTTTCTGCCTCGTTACAAACACGGTTGGTTTACCGAACCTGAAGATACCGAATGGCCTCGTCCGCTCTACATTCTTGAAGCTCAGTCCGACTGGTTGAAACAAATCGGCTTTAACCCAATGACTGCGACCAACTAAGAGGCGACCAAGAGAAATGTGTTTCTAGGCCGGAATCTCCTCTCTTGGAATTCTCTTGTGAGGGTTCGGCACAAGCATAATACCACGGTAGGGAATTGTTGCAGCAGCTCGCAGAAACACTCTGCTTGCTCGCCGGTCCATGGAGTTTCCCCCCTCCCGTCTCCACTGCATATCCTAGTGGATCTATGGTTTGCAGCCTCCTTTTTGCGAGTTCAATTCCAGAGGTTATTGGCCAGAAACAAGCATCATCTTGCCTTAAATCTTTGGCTTCTTAGCTCAACCATTCAATGATTCGCCAAAGATTATAGTCCTTTCTTCATCGTTTGAATCTCTATGGCCCTATCGACATTCGCTTCACTATGGCCCCATCTCAACAAAGGAGTGCAATAAAAACAAGGACCTATAAGTTATCAGATGATTGTTCCCCGTGCCGCACCTGCTGATTTCAGGGTAGCGCTCCTTTAAAGAAAGCGGTTTTCCACTTCACAGATTGCCCGACCGCTGCTAGAAGCCGCCGCGAGGGCTAGTGTAAGATTTTGTCCTACATCATCCCACACAAACTAAGCGAATGCGCTGATTCATAGAATAGAAACTTAGGAAGATGCCCCCATGACCCATAGTTCAACAACTGATTTGGACCGGACTCTTAAGGGCGGAATTCTAACTCAAGGATAATTTGTTCACAGCCTCGCAGGGAAGCTAATAGCCACCAGCGAACGGTGAACAGCCATAAATAGAACAAAATTTGAGCACCGCCGGCCTTGCCACCACCAAGATGCAATCGGATTTTTTGTAGCCCAAAGAAGAATTCGGATGCTTCTAGAGACGGACGTGACTCGAAATCAATGAGGAAGGACACCCCATGAAGCCCCTGTTTCATCTGAAGAATTTAACCAGCCACAGCATACTCTTGCTACTTGTTTCAACCCATATTGCGTGTGGAGAAGTCTCTAAAACCGAGCTAGACTCTCCCCGGCTCACTCTAAAGAGTCCAGAAACGATTGATTGGAACAACAACCCTGGTCGAATTATGGGGGAACTCGAAACCATCACAACATTTGGGCATTCAGACTTGCCAAGCAAGGGTATCGCGGACAAAGTCCCCTACCCTGGAAATTGGTGGCCACTAAGAAATGGCGGCATCAATCAACGATGGGATGGAAACAACTTCTCTCCCGCCGAAAAATACGACCGCGTCTATAAAAACTGGACCCCAGATGACAATTACCTATCCTTAAAGACCTTCGAAGCTCCCGGCACACAAGAGGGCTGGCAAGATGAATTG
>CAXGXL010000933.1:0-1515 GCA_964013555.1 uncultured bacterium | reverse complement strand
TTCCGGGCCAGGGCCGCTCTAAATTTGAAGAGCGCTAAACCTTGCCCCTTTGGTGACGGCAGAGCAACGTGCCGAGTGTTCAGTGTCTGTCAGGGGATCCCGCCGGATCTCAATCCTTGCCTTCGATCTTTATTTTATGTTTGGAAAGACCAATCGCGGTTTGCGCTTTTAAGAGCTTTGAAACCCTAGTCTGCCAAGCCTTGAAGTCGCTCTCTTACCTGTCGACGTTGTCGCTCCTTATAGAGGTCGTGGGCGTTCTCACCCTCGTTGTTTGCCAGGTGCGTCTTTTCGTCTACCAGTTGAATTTCTGTTTGGGCAAATGCGATTGCAGGGGCATATTCTGGTGCAACATCGTCAATTCTCAAGGGAATTTCGGCAACGAAGTTTACGCACTGGAAGCTTCGGCCGCTAAACTCATTAGGAGGGGTCGGACCAAGCGCCCAGTTTCCTTCGTGGGAACGCCAAAACTCAAGAATGGCTTCTTCTGTCAATCCCAAGCATGCTGAAATCTCTTTAGCTGATACCAGGCCATTGCGGCTTTGCCCCGGGACTACATAGTTAAAGGGAACGAGGTTTTTCAGAAGGTATAAAAGAGCCGGTACTAAGTCGTCTTTAGAGCCTAGGACGACTCGAAAACGCAACTTATCGAAGAGGTGGGTGGCGAGGGTCTCTCGCTTTGCAAGTAGCTTTGTAACTACAGACTCCCGCGCTTTTTGGCTGGCGGCAAATTCGAGAACTTGGATCCCTTTGGCTCGCATGCGGTCAATGACATCAAAGATCTTTGCATTCAAGCGCGAGAAGAGTTGAGCTTCGGAGAATGCAGTGTTGAACACGAGTTGCCTAGCGTTAACGTGGTGCATGATGTGCATGGTCTTAAGGCACATGCAGGCCATGAGTTTTGAGCGCCCAGTACCTGAGGAAGCAATCAAGAATAGGTCATGTACCTTATTGGGGTATTGGACATCTTCCGGGATTCGATAGCTGTGCACTTCTGTTAGATAGGTCGTAGCTTCAATGTGAAGCTCCCGCAATCTGCGATTGTCGATAGGGTTGTCGGTATCAAAGCCCGACAATCGAAGGAATTCGTCTACATGTTCGAAATCATTATAGAAGAAGTCAGAAGCATCAACAACGGAGCCAGGGGAAAGCACTGCGTGTAGCGCCATTAAATCAGCCATCTCTTGCGTGCATTTTATATTTGGTGAATAGAGCGCACGGCGGATTTCTCCTGTGGTGGATTTTCGGCTGGCGTTAGAAGGCCCCGACCTCGTTTTTATCCTCTTTTCTGAGTGAGTTCCCAAAGCACTCTCCTCTTTTGAGTTAGGGAATCGAAGCCATCTTGGTTGAGGTTCGTTTGTGTTTTTGAATCGAGCTGCATTAATAAAATAGTTTTCGACTCCCCACCGAAAAACCCAAGAACACATCCTACGAAAACCTGCCCTATTGATATATTTTTATCCCAATAACGGCCGACATTTCAGATACACTACGGGATACAGTGTTTCAAGTCGAGCG
>CAXGXL010000932.1:0-1530 GCA_964013555.1 uncultured bacterium | reverse complement strand
GAAACAATGGCTCTACGTCCACCTCGCAGCACTCTTGTAACGGCTGCGTCGGGGTAGAAAAACGCAATTCTGACTGAGCCTGCTCCCACCGTTTGGTATCGACGCTTGTCAAGCCCATTAGCCGCTTATCGAAATCAGACCGAAGGTCTAGCTTAAGTTCGTCAAGTGCTATGACAATGGCCTGCTTGGCATGCTTGAGGTTCTGAACCGGTTCTACCCGAGAAATATCCTCAAAAAACCAACCGCAGCTCGTATACATTGCCAGAAGGTGTCTTTGCATCTCAAGTAACAAGCGCCCGCGGCCTCGTTTCGCTTCGGCCAATCGTTTGCGTTTTCCATAGGTACCCCAGAAACGTTCAACTTGCTCTTTGTTGGCAGCACCTAACAATTCCAAATAATGGTCACGAGCGTCCCACGGATCTCGAAAAACGTCCCCGGCCGCCTCCTCGAATCGAGGCGCTAGCGAATCGCGAACCCAATCCAGAATCGTCCGCAATTGCGTTCGCCAGTCATAGCCCCCAAGCCGGGCCGGTTCGGCGCCACACCCGCAGCATCGGCTCCAACGCTCAAAACCATGGATACAGCTCCAGGAGCTTTCCCCCCTAAGTTCAACTTCCCAGGTGGGTGGGTGCCTCAATAGATACTCGCCAAACGATACTAAAGCGACATCGTCCGCCGTTTTGATTTCATCAATTATCCGGGCAAGGGCCATTTCACCAAAACGATGATGATGGCCATAGGACTCACCATCAGTAGCTACACAAAGTAGTGCACCCTCCTTGAGTTCCCGCGCCTTCTCCAAGAGGGTCTGTCCAAAGCGGACTCCATCATTAAGAACATCTCCAAAGGCAATAGGATGGGCCAAAGCAGCATCATAAAGAAAGACCGTTAGGCTACCATGCTTGAGGGAAACACGATAAGGGCGAGAGGTTAACCCTTCAATACCATCAAGGTTCTCAAAACGGCGGCCGTCCTGGTCAACCACGCAGGCAGCCTGTGCCGATGACAACACAACGTAGGCTACCCCCTGCCGCTGAAGTTCTTGTAACGTGTCTAAATCCACCGCACACTCAGGAAGCCAAAAACCTTTTGGTTTGCGACCAAAACGAGTACTGAAGTCGTGAAGCCCCCAGGCTATCTCAGTCCTCCTATCCCTTGGACTCAACAATGGCAGAATACTATGATGATACCCCTGCCCTAAAGCATTCAGACACTGGCCTCCAAGGTCGCTGTGCCGAATTGCTTTTACGATACTCTCGTAGATAAGTGGCTCCTTGGCTTCAAGCCAGGTCAACAACGTGGGACCAAAATCAACACTCATGGATGCTAGGTTATTTCGTACCGTCCGAAGAGAACCTGAATCATCCAACACTCTGGCGGTCACATTGGGACCGTAACAATCAGCAGCTATCCGGTCGTTCCATGAAAAAAACGGATTCGCTGACTCCTGCGGCAACCATTTGCCGCTAGCCGGCTCTTCCCGTGATGGCTGATAAAAATGGCCGTGAATACAAATATACCTCATTGAAC
>CAXGXL010000931.1:0-1535 GCA_964013555.1 uncultured bacterium | reverse complement strand
CCGGAAAATTTGCTCAATCGTGCTTGCATGGTTCAATCCGATGGCGAGGCGCCCCCACAAAAAATCGACTCTTCGTTTGCACCAAAGACAAAAAAGGGTCGGCCCAAAAACTCAACAACCTCCCCTCGGTCTATGAGTACAAAACCCGGAAAAAACTAAAATTGTGGCTCGTCGCTCCGGGCTCCGATGGCCATGCCCCTTTGCTCAGAGCACTAACCATGACTGCGACTCGCACTCAGCCCGATATGAAAAAGCCAATTTCCTTGAACGGCTCGTGTGTGAACCTCCCTGAGTATACCCGGGGCTTGGCACTTCTAGGAGTAGAGTCAGAGTACTCTAAAGAACTCACCACCGCCCTTTGCGCCAGTAACCAGGTAGATGGTTGGCGAGCACCGTGGGATGAAGATGAGGTGATGCTCTGTCCCCGAGCCCTTCGTGATGGAGTCGAATTTGTTCGAAGACTGACCCCTTGGAGTCCCACCCAGCGGGTTGAGTCCGAGGCCGTTTGCGCAAAAGCCGATGAGAAACCGCACCTTTTTCCCTACTTGATGCAGGGAAGTGAGCTAGATACCGGGTGGGAGTATTTTATGTATCGACAAGTGACAGCCGACGTCGGCAACCTGAAGGACGAAAAACAAGAACCACTCAAGAGCTGGTATCAAACCGAGCCTACCCACATTCACTACGGAGCGGTGGTTCGGGCTCTTGGCCTTCCTTCTGACTACACTTCACTCTTAACGTGGGTATCGCATACGGGCAGCCCATTGGATTTCCAGAGCCTCACCCAAGGAGGTCAAATGCGTCTCCCGGGGGGACTTGATCCCGATACCCAAGCGGTGTGCAAACCAGGTGCGTTCTTTGAAATCTCGGGTGTCGCGTCCACTGGCGATTAGGTTAGCACGTAAAGCCGCTGATGCCATTTGTTGCGGCGCCAATCATGTTATCAGGACACACTCCCAGCCCAGCCTAAGCGGACCGCCCGAAGCCTCCACCTAAATGTATCTTGGGCCGCTTGTCAGCGCAGTAAATAACCGAGGTCGACCTTCAGATACCTCGAGAATGGTTCGTTACAAAGCCAACCGGCGGCCGTTCGCTTTCTTCTAAAAAGCTAAAGCGCCTAGCCACATTCTTTTCCGTGTTGGCAATAAGTGATTCAGGAAAACGCTGAGGCACTGGAGACTTTACAAAGCCATCAACACTAAGGGCTTTAAGGGTAGAACTTTCTATGTCTTCACCCGCGTAGGTTCTAGCGACGGTATCCTTGGAGCTAGCATCCACTCCTAAAAATTGCAGTCGTTTCTCCGAGTTGACGAACCCGGTAAGAAGCATCATGTGTGGAAAATACCGTCGCTCTGATTCGCGGTACATCGGAATAAACAAGAAAATGGGTTTTCGAGTTTCTAGAAGATGCTGACAAACCACTTCACTTCCATTGAGGGTGTAAAGTGGTGATATTCCCATTTTTTGGGCCGCTCGCCGAGTCTCTTCTTGAAGCGCCTTTGGGGTTACTATTTTCTTTTCAGCCAGACCGTTAA
>CAXGXL010000930.1:0-1535 GCA_964013555.1 uncultured bacterium | reverse complement strand
TTTGGGACCGACAAAGACAACGAGAGCAAGCTGAATTGGCTACCGCCAAGACGACTGAATCCGTTGAGGATAAAGCGACCTCTAAACCTGAGATAGAAAGACGTAAATTTCGAGTTCTCGGGTCTCGGTTAGCTGCGTGGAAGATTCGCGTTTGGAACCGACAAGAATTAGCGCAGCGTGCACAAAGCTAATTTTAGGTCTTGTATAGTAAAGCATCCACCCTTGAGAGCATATCCCGATTGTCTTACTTTGTTTAGTTGAGGAATCACGATTCCTTGAATCGCGTTGCAATCAACCCCTTCTATTTGTTGCGGCGAAGAACCATTTTGGGACTTGATTCAATGAACCCTTTTGTCGGGATTCATTCAATCATTCTTAGGGGATGCAAGTGGTCGTCGCTTGTATAACTATGTTGGAGCAGGTGTGGTGTTTTCTCAGTCTTCGGTTCTTGTCCTGACGCAAAATGAACTAGCGAGGCATTTTGTTCTTGTCGTGAACCGTTGCTGATATCCGCTTTGAGCTCAAAGCCAAATAAAATCGGTCACCAGGATGATGAGATTTCCGCCAAGAAACCAGACAATTCATAGTCTTCCAGATAGATGGGCGATGCGACGCTTACCCTTGCCATGGACAATCAGGAAAGTTGTAAGCGCGGAATCTATCCCCGCAGAACGAGTGTTTTCTCGTACACAGGGTTTAGGTCTTGATCTTGTTCCGGAAGATTCATTCTCTCGGGATAGGTCCGTTGCCAAGTCTGAATACGGTTGCCAGGACCCGAGAAAAAGCGTTGGTGGGGTTCGGCCCATGGCTTCGACTCACAGTACGAAGCCGCACCCCAAAACCATCGAAAGAACCGTGAGCGAACAAATTCATACGGTTCTAAATCATGGGCATGAAGGCACCGAAACGCTCATGGGACCCTTGGAGATTAGTCTGGGCTTAACAGGGACGGGGTGGGGCTATATTTGCATGGGGTTTCTGGGGTTTGCCGTGGGAGGTAAGATCCTCACTAGAAATGCCACCGGAAAGCACGCGCGAGAATACCAAAAGGGTCATCGGCGATACCAGTTTATTCAAGGTCTTACTAAACTCGCAAGTGGTATATGCTGCCTCTCTGGCGGGGTTATTATCGCGATAGCTGCGAAGTTCACGCCGATCGGCCATCTGCTTGCAGCGGGAGGGCTTTTTGCTCAAGCCATTAATTCTTTTCACCAGAGCCGCCAAGCCTCTAACGCTTTAAAGGTTGTTAAGTCTCTTAAGGGCTTAGGGGAAGGTGATGAATCCGTTTCACCAGCCAGTCTTGAGGCCCTGCGGTTGCGGGCTTCACAACTGAAGCGTTCTGTGCGGAATACCCGATTCTTAGCTCTCGGTGCAGCGCTTACTGGTGTGGGAATTGCCTCGCTTTGTGCGGTTCAGATGGTGATGGGGCCTACGGCAGCTATATTGACCGTAGTTAGCAACTTGGCCCATGTCGGGTACGGTGTGACGGCTTGTAGCATTTTATCCATTTGGTGCAATCGAGGAGCTCGCAAAAA
>CAXGXL010000929.1:0-1537 GCA_964013555.1 uncultured bacterium | reverse complement strand
CGTACTCAAGTTCGACCAGCAGAACCTACCGTGGATGAAGCGCAGCTTATCGATCTGCTTCGCTTGCACTTAGATACTCTTGAATATCCCTCCGGTATCCACCGAGTTGAACTCCGTGCCGAAACGCAATCGAGCACACCCAAACAACTTTCCCTCTTTCAATCAGCGCAACAAACGCGGGACCTAAAGGCCGGCAACCGAGCGCTCGCTCGGATACGGGCTGAATGGGGCGAGACATCGGTTGTTCATGCATCGCTCAAAGAAGGGCATCTTCCTGAAGCCCAATTTCATTGGACACCTCACCTAGAACTAACCAGACCTCAGCCCAATATATCTTCAGTTTCAGAATGCCCTCCTCTCGTTCGCCGGCTTTACCAAAAGCCACAAGCACTCAGCAGCAACTTACGCGTATCCCGAGATGAGGCCTGGCTTTACCAAGGCTATGAACAAGGAACCATCATCAACATGGACGGACCTTATACCCTCAAAGGTGGATGGTGGCTCAAACCGATTCATCGAGAATATCATTTTGCTACCACTCAACATGGTCGACTTTTGTGGATTTATTACGACCGTCAAAGGCGGCGTTGGTTCATCCATGGTGAAGTGGAATAATACTTTCCTCACCCTAGGCCTTCACCCTCCATATTTACCCTCTCTCTTTTCATCCTCTTCAAAACCCCTTACTCTGCGCTTCAGATGGGTTGGCAAGCCACCATGCAGCACAAAGAGCTGTATTCTACGGACGGAACACGGATTTCCTACCAAGTGCTAGGGAAAGGTACTCGAACCCTCGTTCTCGCTAATGGCTTAGGCGGACGTTTGTACACTTGGGGCCCACTCATCGACTACTTCTGGGAAGACTACAAAATTATTACTTGGGACTATCGGGGCCTCTTCGAGTCAGGTGCTCCTGAAGAAAAACACGGATTGGCAATCCCCTTTCACGTGCAAGACGCCATCACAATTTTGGACAAAGAAGCGGTCACCGAAGCGGTGTTCGTCGGATGGAGTATGGGGTGTCTCGTTTCCTTAGAACTCATTGCTCGCCACCCTGACCGCACCGCCGGTTTCATCGGAATCAATGGCATTCACGGCCATGCACTACAGACTGGCTTTCAGCCCTTGTTCCGTGTCCCTCTCGTTCCCGGAGCACTGCATTCGATTCTGGAGTGGCTCATCGACCGCCCCGAAACATCCGACTCCGTCGCCCTCCTCACTCGCTTGATCGAGTTACCGACCGTCTTGGTTGCGACGATCACTGCCGGTCTCAAGTCGAGAAAACTACGACCGATAATGCGGCAATATTACGACGATGTTTTGGGCGATAGTTACGAAAACTTTCTGCGTCTTTTTCAGGAATTAGACGCTCACTCTGTCTACCATCTACTCCGAGAAATCCAGACTCCCAGCCTGGTCATCTCCGGTGCTTTAGATGTTCTCGCCCCCCCTTACCAAAGCCGAGAAATGGCCCAACGTATGCCCAACGCAGAACACCTCAACATCAAGCGCGGAAGCCATTTCTGCATCATTGAGC
>CAXGXL010000928.1:0-1560 GCA_964013555.1 uncultured bacterium | reverse complement strand
GCTGCGTGTTTTCGCACACCGTGCTGAGCTGCCCCTCTAGGTTTTCTAGCAGAGTTTCAGCTTCAGCTTTCGTGAGGGAGGCGGTTTGCTCGCTTACCGTAAGATTTCCGTCGCTATCGATTCCGTATTCATTCCAGCTAAAGGTCTGCGGCCATGGTGCGTCAGGATCCGCAATTTCGTCACGGAGCTCGGTCATGGTTTCACGCAGATCTTGCTTGGCGTTGTTGCCGGATTCGAGTGTGGTCGCCAAATCGTAGATTTCACCATCGATTCCGCCCATCCCAAATGCCATAACTGTATTAGTAGCATCCTGGAGCGATTGTTCATTGATTCCTGTACTTGCGACGAGGGTGTTGTTGACGACGTTGGTACCATAGGTTGCAAGTGACGAAGCTGCGCTTGTTAGGTCGGTTCCGCTGGCGACCGCCGCCGAGGCATCTTGGGCTATTTTGTTGCCGGCTGCACGCAGGGCTTGGCTAGCTTCCGGTGGGAGGCCAGATACAAAGGATTGAATTCTCGTTGCTTCGTCTTGGCCAAAGCTCTTGGCTATGGGGGCGGTGGTTCCGTCGGAGAGAGCTAAGGAGCGAACCTTTTCGTAGCTTTCATTGGTAAATAACTCTTTTCGAGAGATTCCTTCGTTTTGTTTGTTGGTTTCGGCTTGAATAGTAGAAGAGGTGCCGACGGAAGGATTGATTTTGTTAATAGCCATGTGCAAAGCGCCTTTGTTCTTGAATTGGGTTGTAGGAGCTCAAGAGTTATTTGAGGTGGGTTTCGCCCCACTCGTTGAATATACACTACAAGCCGGAACTATGGTTCAAAAAAAATACGCTTATAATAACGGTACTTTATGATGTTCTTGGCTTAGGGCTTTTTGAGGGCTAAAAAGAGTCGGCCGCCGCTACGAGATATTTGGAGCCGGATGGTTGAGCCCGAGGGAACTTTTCGAATGAGGTGAGCAAATGCTCGTGCATTCTTGAGGGCTCTTCCGTTGACTCTAAGTAGGATGTCGCCTTGCTGTAGCCCAGCTCTTGAGGCGATGCTTCCCATTTCAATTTCTTTAATAACAACACCCCTATTGCTTTTTAGTTGAAGCTCTTTTCTTAACTTAGGGGTGATATCTGTAACGGTAATCCCAATACTTGTTTTTTTGTCGGGTTGAGATTGCCTTGATGCAATGGGGTTTTCATCAGGGTATCGCCCCAACCGGATTTGGTAGGTTCTTTCGCGATTATTGCGCCAGACTTTCACGGGAACTTTTTTTCCCACGCCAGCCATTCCTGCGTAGAGAGGCAGATCTCGAGATGTACGAACCAATTTGTTGTCAAATTCTAGAATGATGTCGCCGTCTTCTAGGCCGGCCTCGTCAGCTGGGCCGTCCTCAATCACTTCGGAAATAAGTGCGCCATTGGTTGAGTCTAGATTGTAGCTTTCTGCAAGTTCTTTGGTGAAGGGTTGAATGCGAATTCCCAGCCAACTTCGGGCGTATTTGCCTTTGCTACGTAATTGGGGGAGCATTTCTTTGACCATATTGATAGGTATGGCAAAACCAATGCCCGAGCC
>CAXGXL010000927.1:0-1562 GCA_964013555.1 uncultured bacterium | reverse complement strand
TCCCCCAGCCGGAAGCGCCTGCATCATTTTGCCCCGCGCAGCAATAAGCTTGCAGGCATCTTCCAACGAGAAGACTCCAGCCACATGGGCGGCGGCAATCTCACCAACGCTGTGCCCTAAGACCATATCAGGAACCACACCATAACTCTCCCAAAGCCTATAGAGGGCTACTTCGAGGGCAAAGAGTGCGGGCTGGGTGTATTGGGTTTGGTTGAGGTCTTCGGTCTCCTTAGCAAAAACGACATCCAAAAGAGGTATCGGCAGATGCTTATTAAGGTGCTCCGCAATCTCATCGAAAAACTCTTTGAACACATCGTTTGTTTCGTAGAGGTCTTTGCCCATTTGAGCACGCTGACTTCCCTGCCCGGTAAAGAGAAAGGCGCACTTTCCGGGTGGGACCTCTTCAGCAAGATCACCACCTGATTCTAATAACTCGCGCACGCCAGCATTGGCTTGGGAGATTGTCGATGCAGAAAAAGCCACGCGGTATGGAAAATGAGTTCGAGCCGTCGCCAGAGAATACGTCAAATCTTGAATCGAAGCCCTGGTGGTTTGAAACCAGTCACCACTGACATCAAGTTGCCTTACCAAAGAAGCTTTGGATTTAGCAGAAATCAAAACGGGGTACGATGGGAGTTCTTTTGTTTCCCTTGGGGAAAGAGCAGAAGCTGGCGCCTCTTCAACAATGACATGGGCATTTGTCCCACTAAACCCAAATGAACTGATGCCTGCCCGGCGCGCATCGGCCCCCGATTTCCATTCTTTGGCCTCGGTTGCAATACAAATAGGCAGCTCATCCCACGGAATATGGGGGTTGGGCTCACCAACGTGAAGAGTTTTTGGAATCGTCTCATTTTGCAAGCACAATAGCGCCTTGATAACGCCCGCAACCCCAGCGGCGCTCTCCGAGTGACCAATATTGGATTTTATGGAGCCAATCGAAACGGGATAACTGCCCTCTCTCCCCTCACCATAAACCTTCGCAAGGGCCTGAACCTCAATGGGATCCCCTAAAGAGGTTCCAGTTCCGTGACACTCTACGTAACCTATGCTCGCTGGCTCAATCTTAGCCACATCCAATGCACGGCGAATCACCGCTTGTTGTGCGGGGCCATTGGGCGCCGTGAATCCATTGCTTTGGCCATCTTGATTCACGGCACTAGAGCGAACCAAACCGAGAACCCTATCTCCGTCACGCTCCGCATCCGACAACCGCTTCAACAATAAAAGACCGCAGCCTTCGGCCCTTACGTAGCCATCCGCATCTTTCGAAAAGGTATGGCAACGTCCTGTCGGAGACATCGCTCGAAGTCGACTAAAATAGACAAAGCCGTAGGAGGATAAAAGTAAATTGACCCCACCAGCAATAGCCATATCGCAATCACCATTGCGCAAGCCCTGGCAAGCGAGATGCAAACTCACCAATGAGGAAGAGCACGCTGTGTCCACTGGCAAATTAGGTCCCTGCAGTCCAAGCCAATAGGATATTCTTCCTGCCACCGCACTGTGGGCGGTTCCTAAAACAGAATAGGCATCGATGGCCTTTTCATCCATCCCCTCCA
>CAXGXL010000926.1:0-1571 GCA_964013555.1 uncultured bacterium | reverse complement strand
AAGAAGAACAAACGGTTTTTCTTGCTGGTATCGATGCCATGATCGACAATCTCGATGATGCGGACGATGCTATTCGCTACGAAGGCTACGAAGCAGTCGCGGCATTTATTGGCGGAGCTAAGTTCAATGAAAAAGAAATGGGGGCGTTTATAGAAAAATTGCGATGCGTTGCGCTTCTTCAATTGCTTTTGAATAACGACGATTTGCGTACGGTTTCGCCTAAACTTTATAACGAGCTTTTTTTTCCTGTAGCGGATTTGACTCTTTCCGAGCAACCCTACGTACAATCCTATCAAGGGATGTTTCGAGAGGCCAATAGCACCCTTGTTTCTGACGCCGTTTTAGTCTTGCAAAAAACCAAAGCGGAAGTTTTTAGCAGAAGGAAATCTAGTCAAAGTCAAAAGATGGCTTCGTCTAATTTTGTGTCGAGCACCGATGCAGACCTAGCCCTAAAAGATTACGAACGAGCGTATTTGCATGGCAAAGTAGATGGCGTCTCGGCGGCGATGGGAAGTATTTTCAGCGGCGAACCATTGAGGCGAGGAGAGACTCAGCTAGCTTTGACAAGTGCGGTGTACAACGAAAGCCTCGGTGCTCCTACTCGCCATGGTAATAATGGCGACAAAGCGCTTACTCTTTTGGCCAATGAATCCTGGTGGAGTGTTGAAGGCGGGTGGCCCGTTATGAGAAGAGGGGCGCTTACTCTCATTGGTTATCGAGAGATGGTGATTCCTGAATTAGAGATACAACCATCCCCTTATGGTTGGGAGTTTTATGTCACCGCGCAATTTCAACCTTGGGAGAGTGTAAAGCGACGTTATTTTCTTGGCGCTACTGGGATCTTGCAATTGGCGGGAACCCGCCAATTGGTTAATCATCTCCTCTTTACCCAAGGTGTGGATCTTGAGTCGCGATTTGCATCATCGAATGACACGCCTCCTCAGTGGGGTGTCACGGCTCCTCTGGGGCTTGAAGCTAGGATTGGCTTGGCCGAAGACAATAGCTACCAAAGCCTAAGTTTTATGGGGAGACTCATTCCTTTTTGGGAAATGCGAACGACCGATTTCATACTGGGGTGGGAGGCAAAGGCGGAATGCACGTACCCCCTATTTGACCAATTTCGATTTTTTAGTCGAACGAAACTTGGTGTAGGGCTCTATGCGAGTGTTGTTGCGACAGGAGTTGACCTTGAGAACAAGCCTGAGGAAATGCAACTTCGGGCGGCCTTCGGGCTTCGTATCCATTGATAGTGACTGGCTGTAGTTGGGTGGGGCGCTTGAGCTTGTTCTGGTTTTGGAACTAGGCTTATTGGTAAGTGAGAGTTAATTGGGCTTACTTCAAAGAGCTGAGTTTATTGTTTTTTGTAGATCTCGATGTACGAATCATCGGCGGTTTCTTTCATAGCGAGGTAACCATCCTTGACGCAATAATCCAATTCAAACTGGCCGGCGTTTGCTACGGTGGCTGTTATTTTGTTGCCACTAGTGGTGTATGTTGCCGAATCCGAATCCCCATTGGAGCTTGAACCAGAGCATTCACATCCGTCATTGACGACCTCGCAGGTGAAATTG
>CAXGXL010000925.1:0-1578 GCA_964013555.1 uncultured bacterium | reverse complement strand
CTTCGAAGTTCTTCCAGAGCTTCTGAGATTTAGGGCCATGAAACGAGAAATTGAGATAAGGACAGACTTTTCCGTGGAATTTCTCAATGGACTGAGTCCCTCCTGGATGGCGCTGCACAAAAGAGGCCGGCACACTATAGACGCGATACATAGACGCCTTTGGGTTCCACAGCCCCGAAAAAAAAGACCGATTGGGGTTCGGCTCCAAGAGAAAAACCACTTTCTCCTCTGATTTAGCCTTCGCTGCATATTGCACAAAGTCTTCAACTCCAGTGAGCTCGTCCCCACACCCAGCTGACGCTCTCGGAGTATTGGAGCTCGAACGACACTCAGCTTCTGCTGCATCTACTCCCTCTTGAGCTAATTCTAGCTTTTGAGGCACAACCACCTGGGTTGAGTTAAGGGCATTTCCGGTCATAGTAAATCTCCCATGAAATAGGTAACATAGAGCCAACCCATTGTCTTAAGACCCAAATAATGCAACCCCAGTAGGTAAATGCCCAAATGGGGCCCCAAAAAACTAGTGCAGCACGGTACCAACAAGTCCCAAAGACGAATGTCGCCTAAAGTATCGACCAAGGAGAGAAAAAGGTTGCGGCTTCAATCACCGCCTAGAAAGCAAGTGCAAAGAGCCTGCCCAAAAGAAAAACTGGGCTATAGGGCAGTAATGACAAGACGCGTCAAGCTTGAGCGTTCCTAAAAACCGGGCGGTCCTCTACTCGCGAAGCTCTTGAATGATGTCTTGCACCAATTCTTGCATCTCGCTACGACTTACAGAGTTGTCTTTATTGGCATCCAATAGCTCTACAGCCAACCGCGCGGCTACATCGGCCTTCGTCGCAGCCATAGACACATCAGCACTTTCCAGCTGGCCTCGAACATAGTCTTCAATCTCGCGCCTATCGAGCTTTGAATTTTCGTTCAGATCCATCTTATCAAAGGTCTCGGTAGCAAAGCCCTGAATGCCTCTTTCAAGGCTCACGCCACTGTTTTCAACGGGGGGAAGGAGGTTCTTTCCGTTTTGCTTGAACTCACTTAATACAACTCGACCATCACTATTGGTATCAAAATTGTCCATAAAACTAGACTTGATAGCCCGCATTTTGGCCCGCCCGATAAAACCACCACCGCTAATGCCGGCCTTTTTCGCCACGTCCTCTATTTCGTTTTCGCCAATGGCACGATCCCCATTGGTATCGACCCGATTAAAAATATTGGTCAGTGAATTGGAGTTAACTTCGTTTGGCATTGTATCCCCTATCTTTCGGTCCCGCTTTCATCCTCCGGTACCTTAACCCGAGGAGACCCCTGTGGCTATAAAGAGTTCGCTTAACTCCAAAGATGGCACCTCCAGGGCCCAAGCCGGCATAACTCTAATATAATCGTAAGAAATTAAGTCACGAGGACCTCTAATTCACTAGATTGAAGCGCTATTCATACCGTCCTATTAAGATCAAGAGAGCAATTAATTGTGAGCTCCCTCACGCAGCCCATTCGTAACCGTGGTAAACACAAAGCACCGCCTACAACCCAGCAAGAGTCCTTGCAAGATACGTCACCTCAAAGAGGCGAACCGAA
>CAXGXL010000924.1:0-1587 GCA_964013555.1 uncultured bacterium | reverse complement strand
TTAAGTGAACTCTGATGCTCCCTTCTTTGCATTTTTTCCCTCGGTCCCCTGTGCTGTAGCTGGCCGAGGCCCTTATTCTAGGCTGAAAACCAATACCCACTCCCACCCTGGTTTCATTTGTCTGACATTTAGATGAACCTTCAGCTTCCGCAAATTTCATTAGAAGTCCACTGGATTATTGCCTATAGTGCCACCGAAAATTACATCTAATTATTAGAGTATTACTTTTTATCAACAACCCAATCGGAGTTAAAAATGCACGCAGAAATTGTAGATAAATTCTTTGAGGCTATGACCAATCGCGATGTAGATACAGCGCTATCATTTATGCATGAAAATTGTGTAAATACGGATACGGGGACAGGCCAAGTCATGACAGGTCTCGCGGAAAACAGAGCCGATATGGAAAATTGGCTAACTACCTTTTCAGACATGAAAGTAGAAGTCGTAAGTCATGTGGAATCAGGCGCCATGGTTGCAACTGAAATGAAAATGAGTGCCGTCAACACCGGCGATATGGAAATGCCTGACGGTTCGAAAATTCCCGCTACTGGTAAATCGATTCAAATGACTGGGTGCCAAATCGCTCACTTTGAAGGCGACAAAATGGTCAAGACCACTATGTACTACAATATGATGGCAATGATGAGTCAACTAGGCTTAGTTCCCTCCTAAAGATAAATCAAAAGAGATAGGCCCTTTATCAACTAGAGGGTCTATCTCAAGCCCTCTTGCTGGTATCCGCAAATCTCATCCTCTTCATCTCTTTGTATAGCGAGCCCATTTTGTTGGGCTTGCTAATGGCATCGCTTTAAGTATCCACGAGCGAGTACGAAGTTTTAACCGGGGTTACCCTTAGGGCATTTCTACTTACCTAATTGAGTTACGGGCAGCTGGAGCCATAGGCGTTTACTTCTGCCGCACACCGCCGCGCCATCGAAATCTCATTGCACGCTTGTTCTGCTACAACACAATCATAGAGACCAACCAGCAATTGATGGCAATTAGAGTCCATTGTCCCAAACATCTCATCGCACTGAGTATTCGAAATGGTCGTATTGTCGCAGACGACGCTCGCTTGACTTGCCGCGCGGCAAGCTTCTTCAAGGGTGGCTCCACTTTTAGTTGCCTGCTCCTCTGAACCACAACCAAGAACAACCAAAGTCAGAGCTATTGTTAAAATCACTTCTTTCATCTCTGCCTCCAACCCACTCCCATGATGAAACCGGGTGAGTTCCTCTGAAGAGGGAATCAGCCAAGTTTCAAGCATGGTCTCGCTCATTCCAGAAAATGACACAGCCAAGAGTCGTAGCATGCTACTCTTGCCACGTTAAAAGATGGGGAGGTTCGGTGAACTTAGCGAAACGGAGTCATTGTGAGGCAAAGGCCCTAACTCCTGGCCCCTGAATCCCACTTGGCAACTCTCCCGCCGAATTGCGCTACTTGGCTTCTTCGGTGTCGTAACCGGCTTCTTTCCAGCCCAAGACTCCGCCCTCGATCACTTTAACGTTCTCGTAGCCGTAGTCCTTTAAAACACCCGCGGCGATAGAAGCCTGGCCACCTTTGGCACAGGTGCACAGAATCTGA
>CAXGXL010000923.1:0-1590 GCA_964013555.1 uncultured bacterium | reverse complement strand
AACATCTGGGGTCGAGCGCAGTGCTTTGGCCACATCAGAGATGGTTTGGAGGTGAGTAGGGGTGAGTAGGCTTTCATTGGGTCCTGAGACGACAATGAAGATACCTGCATCATCTCGACCCCACTGTTCATAGTATTGCTGGTAAATGGTCTGACTATTCTCTCGAAAAAAACTCTCTACGTTAAAGTCCGCTGTCAATCGAAGAATTCCACCTCCGAGTCCGAAAAAGACGACGGCCAAAACGAAGCTCACTAGGATGCGTCTTGCGAGGATAAATTGAGCTAACTTTTCAAACATGTAGAAGGTTTCCTAATCATAAATCTAGACCAGAGAAACCCTTGGTGCAAATCGGGTATTTAGGCCCCTGACTCGTTGCGTTTTTGAAGAGCCAATTTAGCTTGAAGCTGGACAAAATCTGTTAAGGCGATTTGGGCTGCGTCTAATTGCTGAGGAATAAACGATGCGCTTGAGAGTCCCGGAAGCGTATTGGTTTCAATGAAAACCACTCCACTTCTTGTGAGCATGACGTCGGTTCTCGAATAGCCACTACAATCAAGTGCCGTATGGGCCTTGCAAGCAAGCTCCTGAGCTTGTGACGCTTCGTCACTTTCGAGGTCCGCTGGGGTTATTTCGAGGACTCCATCTCCAAGGTATTTACCGGCGTAATCAAATTGACGTCCCACGTTGAGTTTTACTTCAGAACACGGCAGAGCCTTGGGACCATCGGCCGTCTCCAAGACACCGACTGTAAGCTCTCGTCCATAAACACGCTCCTCGACTAGGTAGGGGACTTGGGGGAACCGCTGTAGTTCTTGAAGGGCGACGCTAAGTTCGGTCGTGTTTGAAACAAAGTGCACGCCAATACTCGAACCATCGGCCACGGGTTTGACCACCACTGATCCTACCAATCCCATGAGTTCCTCAATTCTAATTCGTGCATCGGCGTAATGATCACCGCGAGCCATAATTCCTCGTGGGACCTTTCCGCCTTGATTGAAGACGAACTCCTTAGCGATGGTCTTATCGAACGCTCGATGACTCGCTCTCGAGTCGGAACCGGTGAAGGCAATTTCGCTTTTCTCTAGAAGTTCTTGGAGACAACCGTTTTCCCCATCTCCGCCGTGAACAGCCAAAAAGAGTACTTGATGGGGTAATACTGTTTTTATAGCTACTTCGAGAGGACCTAGGTCATCATACTGAGTCGGAAGAAACTCACTTTGAAATACATTTTGGTGATGGAGTAGTTCTTCGCGTGAGACGCGAAAAACCCGATTGTCTCGTGTCCAAAACCAACACGTACATGTGG
This sequence comes from uncultured bacterium, assembly GCA_964013555.1. Lineage (GTDB taxonomy): Bacteria > Myxococcota > XYA12-FULL-58-9 > XYA12-FULL-58-9 > JABJBS01 > CAXGXL01. Next base: position 284 of record CAXGXL010000923.1, on the reverse strand, counting down.
GAGTGGCACTGGCTATGTTTTGAGCTGAGGCGACGGATACTCTCCGCTCTCCCGATAGGCCACCGAATAATAGGATTAGTTCATTCATTATTTCTCATTCTAGATAGTCTTATAGTTATTAAAAAGTGTCTCCCAAGAAAGCTCTCCGATGGCAAGGACCTATTTACCATTCTTAAGCCCAAGATGTACTCGTGAAAATCTATGGATTGATATTAATAAGCCAGTTATGGAAGTGCCCCGTACTCTGGGTTGTTGTTAAGGTGCAATTCGTTCCCAATTCGATG
>CAXGXL010000922.1:0-1591 GCA_964013555.1 uncultured bacterium | reverse complement strand
GTTTGGTTACTTTCTAGCGGACCGGGTTGTGTATGTTTGAACACTCGACGTAACGGCTACAATGGACTGGGCGTATTCCTAAAGCCGTCGTGGTTACGTTAAGGCAAATATAGACGGCTTGTTTACTTTTTTTTACATTTCTATGAAAATAGGGAGGGGGACCAGTTCATGAATGAGTTGTTCATAAATTTGAGTAGAATCCTTGGATTGGTGTGGGTTGTATTTCTTGTACCTTCTCTGGGCCATTCTACGGTCCCTAAGTGGTATTGCAATACCACTGAGACTCCGGGGATTCCACAACTTGAAGGGTTCTCTATTCCTAAGTCGACCCTTTCTAATTTACCATTTTTGAATGCGACCATTCGAGGTGCTCATAACGCTGAAATTTCTGGCACTAGTCAGCAGATCGGAATTGGAGCTGTTCCAAAACTCAAAAAGTGGGTTACTCATCTCTTGGACCGAGGTGTCAGGGTTATTGAAATCGACCTCTCTTTGGTAAGTACTTCAGGTGGTATGCAACTCGTGGTTAAACATGGTGCTAAATGGCTAGGGCAGCAAAAAGATGTGGATAGTGTTCTTGATGCATTCAGAGAATGGGCAATCGCAAATGAGCAAGAAGGGTTTTCGCCTGTGGTATTGCATTTCGATACGACTGGGGCGGATTCTCGTTATATCTTCGGTCATGGCCAAGTAGCACATTGTTGGGAGCATGGATGTTCGGATGCGTTTGCCAAGTTGGCTGGCAAAGTGAAATCGAAGCTGGGTAGGTGGCTCATAGGGCCGATGAGCACGGGCTCTGGTAAGCACGTGGCACTAGGGACTTGGAGCACGGAAAAAAAATACAAGAGTTTCAATGAAACGCAACCCAATATTCAGGTTGGTGCAACACTGGTTGAATTGAAGAATAAGATAATTCTTCGCGACACAAAAGCTCCCGAAAAAATAGACTTGATGTTGGGAAAATCAGGGCTTCAAGATTATATCAAGTTATTTCTAAGTGTCGACGACGAAAAAGACTTTAAGAGCGGGAAGGTTTATGGCCTTCATAAGTGGACGACAGCTTCGCAATCTGTGAATCTGCTACACTTTGCACCTACTATGCCGAAATCAAAAGAACCCTTTTTGAAGGCTGGCTATATGTTGCGAGTTTTTCCCCACTGGGCGATGATTACGTCGGGCAATTACAACAGCATTGAGGCAATGAAACTGGGATATCAGATTATTGGCCTCAACCAACAAACCCCTGATAGGAATCTTAAATGGGATGCACTCTATTGGAATTGTTCTCAAGCTCGGGATGGTGACAAGTTTGTGCCGGAGTTGGTTGGTTATTTGCCTTGGGCTTGTACCTTTAGTAATGGAAAAGGCAGCAAGGGCTGCGAACCATCCAAAACGCTCGTTGAATTTTTTAAGAGGATTCCCCCCATTGATGCGAACTGGCTTAAGTTGAGCTACTTAAGTGCTTCGCTTGGGGCTACGCTGACAAGAACGAAAAAACTTCATGATTCGATTATGACTGAACTCAAGATTCCATCAACGGATCTCAAAATGGCATGCGAAGCCGGTTCGTGGTGTATGTTTAGGAGAGTCT
>CAXGXL010000921.1:0-1595 GCA_964013555.1 uncultured bacterium | reverse complement strand
ACATATTCCGAGAAAATCCATCATGGCGGTGATTCCATTGTTACCAGGCTAGAGAATTTGACCAATTCGGTTCTTATTTTGGAAGGAACGATTTCTTCAGCGTTAATCAATGTTGAACCTAAAGAACAAACTCTTGCTCAATTTCAGATAACAATGAAGAAACTCTTGAGTGCATCAGCGCCCAATCAATCTAGATACTGGAAGAACCTCCACTCTGATATCTCCTTGACCCTTACTCGTGTTCGAGACCATCTTGCCCATCTGAACCTGCAAAAATATGGATTCGCAACCGAAGAGCCATATTGTAACTTAAACCCGGGTCAAATTGACTCGACCGAAAAGCAATTAACCCATGCCCTCTTCGAGATGCACAAATTATTTAATCTCGCACTGGAGTTGCACACGGAAATGCCCCGGCTTCCCTTGCTTGAGTCCATGCGCGCTATTGAATTACTCGGAAACAGAGGCTTGGAATACAATGGAATGACACTCGAGAACGAAGCTCACAAAATAGCATGTCACCATCTCTCCGGGCTACCAGCGAAATTCAAACGGTTTATGGATGCGTCCCTGCCAAGCCAACAAGATGCTGAACGGTTAGAATCTGAATTTAGACAAGCACGAAAGCTTCTGCCGGATTTAAAGAATCCGTTTCTACGGCAGTTAAAGCTACACTTAATGCGTATGGAACTTGGCTTTTCTCCGTTAGTAGCGAAACGACGTCAAGCAAGTGAGGCCGCAACTCAGGGAATTGTAGACGCTCAATTTTCTCGATGCCTCGAAATGAATGAAGCTGAGAAGTTGGTCTTAGAGACACTTAAGAGCGTTTCGTCACTCGTTCAACAAAGTGCTCCAAACTCAAAAGTGCAACACGAATTGGACCGAGCGAAACATTACTTTTCTGCTATTTTCTCCGAAATCCTGGAGAATCGGGTCCCACTCGAAAAAGTCAGAAAGAGTCTTAATTTTGGCCGCCTAGAAAAACACATCGCACGCCTCGAAAACAAGGGTAACCAATTCGAAATCCTCCGGGTTAACTTCCAAGTCTGGTTAGACGCCATTGAAAACCAAAACCAGGCACTAGCTGCGCAGCGCGTTCGCACTCAAAAGGTCGAAGCCACCCTTCGCCAGGCCGGCCTCCGCAATATACAGGTGTTCAAAGTTAGCCTCTCGCCCACGGGGGCCGTTAATCTCGAAATTAATCGTTCGAACCAACCCGGAAAAAAATGGGTCCGCCTATCTCCACTTCCTTTAGTCAGCCGCCCTCCCAAAATTGGCACTCAGCTCGATAAGAGACCAAAACTCGAAATTGATAAGCAGCTATTGAGCGCTTCACTACAAGTTCTCAAGGGAATGAACCAAACGAACCGCTTAAACCCTCTTTGGCAAGATCCACAAAAATACGCGGCGGCGATAACCCAAATCACCGGGATTCTCCACGACTCATAGTGTCGCTCCCACCCAAGAGAAGACCCAATCTAGCCAATACACTCCCTCACCATTTCGCTCTTCTCAAGAGTCTATGAATGGGCATGGGTAATTAGGTAGGAGCTTCTCCCACAATTTCCGCCAAGTCTATTTCTAGGTTTTGGAAC
>CAXGXL010000920.1:0-1605 GCA_964013555.1 uncultured bacterium | reverse complement strand
AAAAAAAAGGGCACCGCAGTGGTTGCGTTCGACGCAGATCAACTCCATCTTGAATTGAAGATGAGAAGTTGGAAAACAAATGACCGACTGCAGCCGTTCGGTTCCACTGGCCACTCCACCCTAGGAGATCTCTTTACGAACGCCAAAATCCCTCTACCTCTTCGGAATCATTGGCCTTTGATCGTAAAAGGGGACGAGCCGAACGAAATTCTTTGGGTACCCGGCATTAAAAGGGGAAATAAGGCGGTTGTGACCCAAAGTACCAAGCGCTACTTAATGCTAGAATTGACCCACCCTATTTGGCCACCAGCCGAAATAAATGATAAGCAATATGGGATTGGTAATCAGAGCCCAAATGCGCTAGAGGGCAATCGGCAACAGTAATAAAATAGGCATATAATCCTAGACAGACTTTAATAAGGAGCCACCGTGCGGCAATCTCATAAAACATTGATGCTTTGGGGCGTTTTGATCCTCATGTTTTACCTGATCTACAGCATCATGAGTTCTGGCCAGACGGATGTCCGAGAAGTGAGCTTCTCGGAATTTCTGCAGTCTACCCAATCAGGGAGTCTGACTGAAGGAACGGTAGAAATTCACAATGAAACCGAATTCAAATGGACAGATACCGAGGGCAACCGCAAAAAAGCCATAGGAAAGCTGACCGACGATGTAATTAGCTTGCTCCGCGAACGCAAAGTGGATTTCAGGCTCGTTAATGAAGACGTTGGCGTTTGGCAATCGGTCCTCTTAACGTGGCTGCCTATGCTCTTAGTGTTCTTTTTTCTTTTCTTCTTGATGCGGCAACTCCAGTCCGGTGGCGGTAAAGCCATGAGCTTCGGGAAATCGAAAGCGAGACTCGTCTCGGAGGGTGGTCCTAAAGTAACCTTTAAAGATGTCGCCGGTGCCGAAGAAGCCAAACATGAGCTTGAAGAAATCATCGAGTTCTTAAAGGACCCCAAAAAGTTCACACGCCTTGGGGGCAGAATTCCGAAAGGCGTCTTGCTTATGGGCCCTCCCGGGACCGGGAAAACGCTTCTCGCTCGAGCCATTGCTGGAGAAGCGGGTGTTCCCTTTTTCTCGATCAGTGGTTCGGACTTTGTTGAAATGTTCGTTGGGGTCGGTGCATCCAGAGTCAGGGACTTATTTGAACAATCTAAAAAGCAAGCGCCTTGTATCATATTTATCGATGAAATTGACGCCGTGGGAAGGCACCGCGGGGCTGGACTCGGCGGCGGGCATGATGAACGCGAGCAAACACTCAATCAGCTCTTAGTGGAAATGGACGGTTTCGAAGCAAATGAAGGAGTTATTCTGATAGCAGCAACCAACCGTCCCGACGTCTTGGACCCAGCCCTCCTGCGGCCAGGCCGGTTTGACCGTCGAGTGGTCGTCGCATTACCGGACATGGCCGGCCGGGGACAAATTCTGGAAGTACACACCAAAAAAGTCCCTCTAGGCGAAACCGTCAATCTCGACTCTTTAGCACGGGGGACACCGGGCTTCTCAGGAGCAGACCTTGCCAACATGGTTAACGAAGCGGCACTAATCGGTGCCAAACTCAATAAAACTAAAGTAGAGCAAGAAGATTTCGAAAGTGCAAAA
>CAXGXL010000919.1:0-1606 GCA_964013555.1 uncultured bacterium | reverse complement strand
TCGTCATCAAATCGACACGATTATGAGCGACCTTTTGCTTTCTGACATGAGCACGGCCACTCGAAACACCATTATCTTAGGGCTAAACCATGAGCAGCAACACCAAGAACTACTGCTCATGGATCTCAAACACGCCTTTTCTTTGAACCCCCTGGCCCCAGCGTACTCACAAGAGCCAGTGGGAGTCTCGGATTCAGGAGTGGATGACTTAAGGTGGGTTGGGTTTGACGAGGGCGTTTATTGTGTGGGCCATAAGGCAGGCGGCTTTGCTTTTGATAACGAAGGGCCGGCCCATCGAGTATTGGTTGAGTCTTTTGAACTTGCAGATCGCTTGGTAACCCACGGGGAGTACCGCCAATTTGTGGAAGCGGGGGGGTACCAACGCCCGGAGCTTTGGCTGTCCGATGGCTGGGCTTGCCTACAAGAAAATCAATGGCAAGCTCCTTTGTATTGGAAGGCGCCCTTGGAATCCAACCAGCACTTTACATGCCATGGGGTGCAGGAGCTCCGTGAGAGCGCCCCGGTGAGCCATTTGAGTTATTACGAAGCAGATGCCTACGCTCGATGGGCGGGATGCCGCTTGCCGACCGAAATGGAGTGGGAAGTCGGTGCGAGTCGACTCTCTACCAATGGGGCCTTTTTAGAGTCCCAAACCTTCGAACCGAATGCCGCCGAGCGGCGAACAAGTGCCGGCGGTATTCGGCAGCTTTTGGGAGATGTTTGGGAGTGGACCCAAAGTCCCTACACACCTTATCCCCGTTACTCGCCGCCGCCAGGAGCCCTGGGGGAATACAACGGTAAATTTATGTGCAATCAAATGGTTCTTCGAGGCGGTAGTTGCCTTACCCCCCAAGACCATATCCGCCACACCTATCGAAACTTTTTTCCTCCTCATTCTCGCTGGATGGTCAGTGGACTCCGGCTCGCAAGGAACGTCACCCCATGAATCAAAGCATGCTCTTTCCTCTGATGGATTTTGAACCGAACGTAAGCGATTCAAAACAAGAAATCGCGCAAGGCCTGAGAGATTCTCCTAAGCAGATATCCTGCCGTTTTTTTTATGATGCGCTTGGTGCTAAGCTTTTTGAAGCCATATGCGAGCTACCAGAGTACTACCTGACTCGCACCGAATTGAGTATTTTTGATGCGGCGCTGCCTGCCTTAGCCCAAAAGATTGGTCCCCATGCGGCTATTTTGGAGTACGGCAGTGGGAGTGGTATAAAAACCGAGCGTTTTTTGGGGGCACTTCAAGCTCCCTATGTATATGCTCCAGTGGATATATCTCGCTCGCAGCTCAGATTGTTTTCGTCGCAACTCGCCGAGAAATTTCCCATCCTTCGGGTGCAGCCGATTTGTGCCGACTACAACCAAGCCTTCGAGCCTCTTGGGCTACTCGCCGAGGCCCGGCGCAAGGTGTGCTTTTTTCCCGGGTCCACTCTGGGTAATTTCGCTCCCAATGATGCATGCGAGATGCTTAAACGAATGCGAGACCTTGTGGGCGAGGACGGTGCTGTGGTTCTAGGACTCGACCTGGCCAAAGACTCGAACACAATCCAGGCTGCCTACAATGATCCGCCAGGTGTGACCGCGGCGTTTAACCTTAATG
>CAXGXL010000918.1:0-1606 GCA_964013555.1 uncultured bacterium | reverse complement strand
CGTTTTACTCGCTCGATATCAACGGGGGCACTCAAATTGCCGTCTTGCTTTAGCCAGCTACCTACAATTCCTCCGTCGGAGTGGGAGGCGAGTTGGTTGGCGTTATCCGGGGTGACTCCGGAGCCGAGAAGAACGGGTTTTTGGTTCGCCGCGTTCTTGACTGTCTCAAGAAGCCCTAGTTCGATGGGCTTTCCGGTTCCTGAGCCCGTCACAATAAGTCCGTCGGCGTGACCGCGTTTGATGCAATCTTCAGCGGCGGTCTTCGGATCCGTCGGGACGAGCGGCGCGGCATGCTTGACCAATATATCCGCCAGGATTTCGACTTTGGAATTGAGAGAAGCTCGATAACGAAGGGTATGGGCCGCTTCTCCCTCGATGAGACCTTGGTCGGTAAGATAAGCGGCTGTGTGAACATTGACCCGAATAAAATGAGCCTCGCAGGCGCTTGCAATGCCCATAGCTGAATAGGCGTCGTTGCGCAGGCAGTTAACCCCGATTGGGACATCAAAATTTCGAACGCAGCTGTGGGCGATCAGCGCTAAGTTCGAGATTTGGTGGGGAGGGAGTCGGCTTTTGGCGTCACCTTTCTCGAATGGGCTCGAACCAAAATTCTCGATAATCAATGCGTCGCACCCACCCATTACCAGTGCTTGTGCATCTTTTAGTGCAAAGTCACGTGTTTCGCCAAAGGTGGTATTGGAATTGGAAAGTGGATCCCCGGGCATGGGAGGAAGATGAATGACGCCGATCAAGCCTTTAATCATGAGGGCTCTTAACATTTCTGTGGGTGTTGGCCAAGTTAGGCGGTTGTCATTTTGATTTTTGGCGGATCAGTGCTTTTCGTGCGTTTGTCTTACCTCAAGTATCTTGAGAGGTCTCTTTAGGGATGCTGCACCATAGGTGAGTTGTAGCCGCGGTTTTTGGAAGCGGAGCTGACGGATTGGGGTCCTCGTAGCGGATTTCGTTGTTGAGAACGCCAATGGATTGAATGGCTGAATCTCGCTTTTAGCCCTTAGCCGAATCGAACTTTTCTCAAGTGCTCTTGGGCTGCATTGAGAATGGCGAGTGTATGTTCACAAGGACTTTCGTTATACCGGCGTTCCGCGAGCTCAAGGTGGGATTTAGCTAGCTGAACAGTTCGGTTGGTCGCACCTTTAATTGCTCTTTCTTTTTTTTTATCGTCCGAAGCCGCGGTTAAAGCTGGATGATGACGCAGTGAGTCTAATGCGCTCATGGGGTACTCCAGGGAGGTTATTGCCCCTATAAATCTATAAAAATTTTAATATGTTGGGGGCATATTGGGTTGTTTGCCGGTGTGGGCAATGTGCGCCATGGACACAAGGTAAGCTACACGCCTTACGTTTCCCTTATGATTTCGAATAAATCAACACAAAAATCCCGTTATTTGAAGTCTTTACCTTAAAAATGATGTTGAGGATCTTTCTGGGAAGTTAACAGTTTCTCACAGGACCTGGGCTTAATCACGGGTGATGAAAGTAGGAGAATCTAGGTTCATCTTGGCCGCTCTTTGTTTTTGAAGTAGGATATTATTGGGGCGGATTATCTATAAAAAGAATTTAGGGTTTGTAGCAGTTGCTAAGTGCGC
>CAXGXL010000917.1:0-1608 GCA_964013555.1 uncultured bacterium | reverse complement strand
TGCGGATGAGGCTATTATGCTTAATGTGGGTGGAAATATCGCTGAGGGCAGTTCGGCGAATGTGTTTGCCAGAATAGGGGGGATTTGGTGCACACCATCTCTCGATGAAGGCATACTTAGTGGAATTACTCGACGTACAATCTTAGATCTCTCAGCCAAGAACAACATTCCGGTGGAGGTGAGGGGTATTTCCCCAGCTGAATTCAAATTAGCTAGCGAAATTCTGCTTTGTTCATCGGTTCGGGAGTTGGTTCCTTTGGTAGAGTTAGATGGAAAACCGGTGGGAGATGGTAAGGTAGGGGAGAATTTTAAACTACTTCAGGCCCTCTATCGCGCAGAAGTAGAACAACGATGTCGAGATAGACAGGGCTAGGCGGCGTTGGTCAAGGTGAGGGAGTTGTGGACTTCGTCTAGGCATTGCTGAATGTCCATTGGTTCGAAACAATTGTAGAAGTCATCCAGTTCTGCTTGGTCGAATCGAATTTGCATTTTAGACTCAAGTTCTTGGTCATTTTTTTGTGCTTGGTCGTTTTGCTGCATCATTTTCTCCCGTTTAGGTGTGACAAGTAGGGGGGGCTCCCCCATGGTTTTGAATCATTTCTTGTATTTTGTCTATTCAATCTCAACCTCTAGCTCTTATTTGCGAGCTCGTTGAATTATTAATGAAGCTCTTTGGGGTCTGCAACTTTCCTAACGCCAATAGGGGCGATTTCTTGTTTTTAGCCTTCGACTCACTAGCGCTTGAATCTGAGAACCAAGAAAAATTAAAATTCCTTTAAAAACAAATGCTTGTGTTATTCTTAGGGGCTCGCCGCGTGAATGGGGCACTCGTGCTTCCCGCTTGTGAGCCATTAAACGTGATTTTGGAGGTATGCAGATACATTGAGTCAGGTTTATCGCCAGGTAGAGCAAATTTCCGCTTATTTACGCCCCTTAATCATATTCAGACTCTTGTTTTTAATGGACTTTTCGATGATATGGGTTGTTGGGAGCCCATTTCACGGATTTCGACGCACTGCTTCTAGCTCCCTTGTCTCTCTTCGGCTAGAAGTTCATCAATCCGCGCTCGGGGGACTTGGCTAACGGAGGCTTGACGGGTAGGAGGCGGGCCGAGATCATCATAAATTGGAGCAACGATGTCAGAGCCAGCGACCATTTCAGATTCTCATGTTCAATCCGATGCCAATTCGAACAAGGAGCCGCTGCGTTTTATAACGGCAGCGTCGCTCTTTGATGGGCACGATGCTTCCATCAATATAATGCGTCGTATTCTTCAGGATGCAGGTGCCGAGGTTATTCACATGGGGCACAATCGCGGCGCCGAAGAAGTTGTGCGAGCTGCTTTGCAAGAGGACGCTGACGGAATCGCATTGAGTTCTTATCAAGGCGGCCATGTCGAATATTTCAAGTACATGGTGGACTTACTTAAGGAGCATGGGGCCGAACACATTCGGGTTTTTGGTGGGGGTGGCGGCGTCATTATTCCAGAAGAAATTCGAGAACTTGAAGAGTACGGGGTTGAGAAAATTTATAGCCCTGAGGATGGTAGAAAATTGGGCCTGGAGGGAATGATTCAGGATCTTTTCCGCCGGACCGAATCTCATCGGA
>CAXGXL010000916.1:0-1608 GCA_964013555.1 uncultured bacterium | reverse complement strand
GGCCGACGAGGTGTTTGATTTTGTTTATGAACGAGCCGATGTTGGTAAACCTATGGGCGGCATTGTTTTTATGGGTGCCCTAGATGGGGCCACCGCGTTTATTCTACCCGATGGAGTCGAAGACGAAGCCTAAAGCAGTCGCAACCTGGTTCGTTAAGTCGAGTTTTTATTAGGCGGGAGAGGCGTCTTTGCGCCCGAAAGTCACATACATTGCCCATATGGATATCGCCGAGAAAACACCGGCAACAGTTGGTGGCGGAGCTCGGCCGGGAATGAGGGTGAATATGTGGTAAACAATACTTGACGAAAGCAACACGTACCCTAAAGCGATTCCTTTATTGTGAGTGGTTCGGGTTCTGGTGCAACCATTTGGGGCTTCGACTTGCCAATTCCCTTTCTGGTTCTTAAGCTTTTCAATGAAGGAGGTTCCCAAAATGTCTCTTCGGCTTATTTTGATGAGACACGCAAAGAGTTCGTGGAAAGAACCGTATTCGTCAGATCACGGACGTTCTCTGAATAAGAGGGGAAAGCGGGACGCTCGCAAAGTAGCTCGTTATCTTCATTCAAAAGGTTGGGATCCTGATCTGGTTCTCTCGTCTGATTCGGTGAGAACAAAACAAACCTGGAGCCTAATGCAGAATGAGTTTGACCCAACCCCAGCAGTTGAATTTCATAGAGAACTCTACCACGCTGGCTTTCGAGAGTTCAAAAATGCTCTGAGTGTCTTGAAGTGGCAGCCTGAAACGGTTTTGGTTCTGGGGCATAATCCCGGCTGGGAGGAGTCTGCCGAAATCTTGTCTGGGCATTCGATTGTGATGAAAACCTCCACTGCGATTTTATTTGATTTGGAGTGCGATACCTGGACTGCAGCTATGAGACAATTGGGTAAATGGTTGGTTGCCGAGGTGGTTTACGCTCGAGATTTAGTGACACAAGATAATGATTGAGAGGGCTCGAGGTATGCCTAGGGGATCACCACTTAGTTCTTCTGAGGTGGATTTGGTACCTAGAGGAAAGAGACATTTGAAAGGAGGCCGTTGCTGCTTTAGCGGTTTTTCAAATGGGATTCTGGCTGGGTTTGGGAGCTAGGACCTCCTCAACTTTGCGTCATTGGGTTAATCTTATCTTCTCTTTAATCCCGCAATTTGGAGCGGAATAGATAGCTTCATAAAAATTGGCTCTATTTCTCAACTTGAGCCATTATTTCGCAAGAGCTCGCCATAAATTCGCTTGGTTGGACGTTAGCAAGAGAAAACTGGCGGATTTTGGTGGCATACTTTCTGCATAGTTTCAAAGCCTATTGTAGGTCCATTACAAAAGGAATGGGGAACATGCAGGCCAATCTTCGAACACCCGAGACCAATAGCATTCGAGAATCCGTGGAAAGCATTCTTTATTTGGATGCTTCTGAGCAAGAAAAAATCCGCGAGGCTTTTGATAAGAAAGTTCCGTTTGTAATTCAAAATGCGGAGCAAAATCCAAACGGCGTTGATGTTAGCTTCCTAAAGGAGAACTTTTCGGACTTGCAGGTGACTTGTTTTAATCCCGAGTCGAACTCGGAGCACACTAAGTTGGGCGACCTATTCCAGCGTATCGAGAATGGCGAAA
>CAXGXL010000915.1:0-1623 GCA_964013555.1 uncultured bacterium | reverse complement strand
CATTCGCTGAGCGTAACTGATTGCGGCTCCTATCTTATCGAAAAGCGGATACCCCTCAGTTCGGTTCAAATTTTCAGCAAGATACAAAAACGTGCTTTTCCTTTTCGTATAACTGTAACCATGCATATGGCTCAAAAAAAACAAAAGCGAGGGAGATTGAACCAACCCAGGCGCGTTTGCTAAACCATTCCCCAGCTCCTCTATAGCCTCAGGCTCAATACTCAATGCCAGGATGCCTCCGAGAACGTAGTTTATGAGCGCATGCTCTAAACCGGTGATATCAAGGGAAACCGACGCAAGAAGCAGCCCTCCACAAAGACCTATATTTTCACCAAACAACTCCTTCAATGCTTCCTTTTTTTTCCCAAGCGCGGGATTGGCCCTGCTCTCTAAAGGTAATGCAATATAACTGACAATTTTCTCAAACACCTGGCTAGAAACGTCAGGAAGCTCCACCTTGTGCTCTTTCTTTTGGCCCTCGCCAATGAGCTTTGCCACAAACTTCAGTTCCCCTACTCCCTTATCCGGCGAGTCTTTATTGTATTTTAGCCTAAATTCCTCTTTGTCGCTTGTAACGATAATCACTGTGGTAGAGGCTTGCCCGTTCATAGAAACGAACAAACTCAAGAGAAACATCAATTGGGGCAAAACGGTCTTGCGAATTTTCATATTCGTACCTCTAATAATACGCAGCCCTCAGCCACAATAAAAGGCCTTTAGACTTTGCGCCCCAGACCTATTTCTATTCGTTCGATTGCCGATATTGCCCCGCACCTTTTTCCCAAAACAAATAAGACCTGAGTCTGGCACAATGGCCCTTTTCCGTCATCTCTGCGATGCCGTACCTCATTTTAGATTAAACAATCGACTCTGAGCAAATGGCTGCCTGCGCTAAAGTCTATTCGACGAGTTTTCAGACTAAAAACAGAACATCCGCAATGACCGGTTTTGCCCCAATAATCATTATTTAAGACGTCATCCTCGACACCACTGTCCCAAAAGTAATACGCCCCCACCCCATTGGGTTCGTCGTTCTTAGCTCGCTCAACTCGATTCGCTGAAACAATAGCCACTCCAACCACCAATACTTAACACGAATAAGCCCTAACTATGGACCCATTCTATCTGGCTGGAAACACAAAGCCAGTTCCACCGCTGAGCACCATTCCTATATTTGTGGAAACAAAAGAGAGTCGTTGCCCAATTCACCTCGCGCCTCATTTTTTTTTCAAGACTTTTTTCAGTCCATACTCAAGCGGATCTCGTACGCCGATCGTAAAAAATTCTCATTGTACTCAAGAATGGAGTTACCGTAAAAAGCATTCCAAAAAGACAAATAAAAATAAGCCCGTCGTAGCTGCATTTGCCACACGGAAGAGTATTACCGCCGACGCGACTCTGGCCGCCGGACCAACCAGCACCGCTACTCAAACACGTCACTCCCCTAATCTTTTCTAGTGTGCCCCTCTATTGCACCCGCTTGGCTGAGCCCCTTCAACAAGCGAAAGTGGAATAGAAAAATCACATTTAACCCAAGGCCACCAAATATCAGAGTCAGGAAAAACTTGTGGGATTGCGCGAAATGACCGACTCACAAACTTAGCGAACAATAGAAAACGAAAC
>CAXGXL010000914.1:0-1623 GCA_964013555.1 uncultured bacterium | reverse complement strand
CGTTCGGAGTATTGCGGGCACACATCCTTTGGTCCAACGCAAGTCGGTATTGTCTTCTTAATGGCTTTTTTAGAATCCATCAGTTTTAGAAATTTGCCCATGGTAACGATGGTAACCCCATTGATTTCCAGTGCCGCTAGAAAAACCTGATAAGCCTCCTTTGCACTGATTGGGGTAGGCGATAAAATGGTGATGCGCTGACTTTTGAGCTTGTCTGGAATAATGAAATTCTTGCCGGTCATATTCGAGATGGCTTTAACAACGTCCATAATCTCGGCTTTTGAAAACTCAAAATTATACTTCTGATTCTTCGGTCGCTTTTCCGCTTTCTTTTCTTTTCCCTTAGATTTAGGGGACGTGACCCGGTTCGTCGGGCCAGTGGGCTTAGAAGAAGAAGAGGTACTCGCGCTAGACTCTCTTGATTTCGAACTTTTTCGGCGTGAATCCTTATCCCCCTTCTTAGAACGTCCTGTTGGCCCCCGAAGGCTTTTACGCAGATCTCCACTATCGATGAGCTTCCGACGATTGATATCCATTTTTGTTTTGATATTGGGGGCACCTCTCGAATCGAGCTGTGCGATCCATCGCTCAGTGGAACTAGCATTCGACGAGGTATCAGAATTAGATCCCAAGCTAAGACCAGGAATCAATACAAAACTACTTATAAGTAAAACTACGCGAAGCATGGAGCTTACCTTTTCTACTGTTCAAGGGAACAACGCACCGTGCGTTTATCCGATTTTGCGATAGAACCTAAAATTAAGTAATTCAAATGAATACTCTTTAATCGAAATTGAGTCGAAGCGGCTTTGACGGTTTCCCCTACTTTCAACACAATACTCTCACCCTCGTAATCCAAAACAACAAAGGCCCGTCCACCTTCGGGGGCACCAATAATCGCTCTCACGTTAAACGGACACTTCAATTCAGGGATCGGTACTGTGGCAGCGCGAGGAGGGAGCGCAGGTTGAGTTTGGGACCGGTTATCTATTTTTAGAGACTCAGGTACACGAGGAATTGGCTTGACTTCAAGCCCATAACGTTTGCTTATAAACCGGGATTCGCCAATGGACTCAAGATGAGTAACCACCACGGGGATTTCTTGGGGAGTATCGCCGAAGATAAGCGGGACAGCCCCACCTACAACCGTGGCCAAAAATACCTTTCCCAACATTGAAATTCCGCGCAGCATGCTCTCCCCTACCGGCCAATAGCGTAGTTCATCGTCATGGCTCTACCTCGCCGTTGAACATCTACCGTTACGTTTTGAGCATCCTTAAGCTTCTGATAAATCTCTAATGCTTTATCCGGGCTATTCATTTCATAGCCATTAACTTTCTGGATCACATCTCCATTTTTCAGCCCTATCTTAGAATAAATACTACCAGGCTTTATGGAGAAGAGTTTGAAACCATTAGGCTTACCGTTCTTAAAACTTGGCACGATCCGAGCTTTGGTGGCTACCGAACTAAGGTTTCCTAAAACGCGATCGATCTCACCCTTTTCAATATTATACTCGGTCTCCGAAACCTTAGTGACTCCTCCAGCTGAAGATGAATCAGAACCTTGGGACTTGCTTGACGATGATGACTTCGGAGGTCGCTTCGAGCTCTTCGAGCCTGG
>CAXGXL010000913.1:0-1635 GCA_964013555.1 uncultured bacterium | reverse complement strand
GCAAACTGAGCTTGTGGCTCCCGACTATCGTAAAGAGGAACCATGTCCTTAAGGAGTTGGTTGAGCTCCGATCCCAGAGGCTCCGCAAGAAGAAAGTCAATCGCCTGAACCAAACGCGAGCGATTCTGATGCAAGACATTCAGGCGCAGAGAATCCACTCTCGGCTCAACACCAAACATACAGGTTTGGCGAGTCTGTGCTCCGGTTACATCAAGAGGAAGTTCCTCCCGAGCAACTCGGCTGCAAAATTCATTGAAAACCTCCTCTCCAATGGAGAGGCTAGGGCGCTCATTGCGGGTCACGTCTAATTCATTGGCACAGGAAACGAGGCTCCCCGTTCCAACTAAAACCAATACAGTTATTGCTAGCGGCTTCATTAGTTTTCTAACCCTTGAAATTTATCTAACCGGCGGCGTGCCCTTAGGCCCACATGAGCACAAAGGTGCGTAGTTCAATCTCAGCAGCGACGTCGAGAGCGTAGTCCCCTTATATCCTGGAGAAACCCAGATATTGCCCAATGCACAACCCAACTCCGGTTACAGCGAATGAATCGTACTCTCCTATAACGGCCCAATCCAAACTCGGCAACCGAATTGTGGCCTCTAAGCGAATTATGGGATAACACTAAGCTGATACTACGAGACTCGCGCTTCAAGGTCAGTTTTATTGAAAAAATGCCCCAAAAAAGCTAGTTTATAAACGGTGACAATGGCTTAGCTCTAAACGGAATCACTCAATGCCCCTCTCGCTTGAATCCATTCGTACCAGCATCACCAGCCAAATGGACCTGCCAGTGGTCCCAGCGATTGCTGGACGGGTAATCAAAGAACTAACCAATCCGAAAAGCAATGCCGAAGACCTTGCACAAATTATTCGACATGACCAAGCACTAGCCGGGCGAATTCTGAGAATCGCCAACTCACCGGTCTATCGGCGTCGAATACCTACGACCTCCATTGATGCAGCCATAGTTCGGATGGGCCGAGATCTCGTAAAGGACCTGGTCATTTCTCTCTCGACCCAATCTCTCTTTCGAAAATTTGACCACTTTGAGGAACAACTCTGGGGGCATGCTGTGGCCACGGGAATTGCGGCAACCCACGTGGCCGCCATGTCGAAAAAACTAGACCCGGCTGAAGCCTTCGTTGGCGGACTCTTACACGACGTTGGGAAAATCGTACTCAATAACTCATCGCGCGCGAGGTACCGACAAGCAACCCAAAAAGCTATTGATAGCAATGTTGCCTATCATATCGCCGAAACCGAGGAGTTCAATTTTCATCACGGTCCCGTTGGAGCCGTCTTATTGGAAGTATGGGGTTTATCTCAAACATTGATCGATTCAGCGTTGTACCACCACAATATTGAATTGTGGGACGAAATTAGTGAAGAGTCATTGCCGCTACTTTCTATCGTGATTCTCGCTAATCAATTAGTGAACTCTCTTCAAATTAATGTGGGTTCGAGAGAAATTCCAGTGGACTTCCCGGCGAGTTGCCTGGAACTTTTGGAACTCGACCCCATTTCAGTCGAATCACTGCTCGAACCTATCCATGAAGCCTATCTCGCGGACAAAGGACTCTATCTCAGCTAAGAGATTAGACACCTAATTTGCACTTCGAATCCATTGACCCC
>CAXGXL010000912.1:0-1641 GCA_964013555.1 uncultured bacterium | reverse complement strand
AGAGTCCGCATTTATGGGGCTGGTGCACCTTGAGGAAGAGGATCTCGTAGCCAAAGAAGTCGTGAACGGAGTCGCAAAACAAGAACAAATGACCGAGAATGTGGAGTTTATGGCTAAGGCGCAAATGTATGCTCAAAAACGATTGGACGTGTTTTATCAAGGTGAGGTGTGTAGACGCTACTTGGTTGAACAGTTTTATGCCGATGGCCAGCTAGCTCCAGACAAAGAGAATCTCTTTTTGCAAGACCACAGAACTAGAGGCAAAGGCATTCAAGTTAAAACTCTCGATGAGGCGCTTTCTCCGAAAACGAACCTAGATTATCATAAACACTTTGTTTCGTATTCTCAATATATGGGGCGGTGTTTCGAAGCCATATTACCAACCCCACCCGGGAAGCCTCCTCGAGGATTTCGGTCACGACTCAACAAAAAGAAGGAAAAAATAAACTGGGACATTCTTAAGCCAGATCAGATTGCGGAGCTGATTACAACTACTGAAGTGGGCAAGGAATTGAAGCGCCTTAAAGCTGGAGAGCAGCCAGTTGTGCCGGTCAGTGTGGGGAAACACAAGAAAGGTTCAGCGCCTGCCGTAGACACAGACCGAAAGCCGATAAAATTTGAAGGGGGGCAGCCTCCCGGGTATTGGGTTGATGAGAGTTTCAAAGTATTGGATGTTGAAGCCATGGGCTCTAGTGCGGTCGAGGTGCAAGTGAGTTTGGCGGGCGATGAATTAGAAGGGGAGTTTCCAGCGCATCGAATGGACTTTGAGGTAGGGGTCGAAGAAGAACCGGGTGATCTGCCGGCAGGGGAGAGTCTTGGTGACCACCCAAAAGTCGCTTTTAGGAGGTTTGATACATCATTTCTTAAGGCCAAGAAGCGTTCCGCCGGCGAGGGGCTCGATGAGTCCGATCCGGCAATGATAAAATCTGAAGACAATTTATGGAAAAGAAGACACGTAAAAAAACTGTGGTTGGCCGGATGGGAGGAGTATGAGGCTTGTCAGGAGCTGAAGAAGAAATTTATTCCTAAGCCGCACCCCGCTAGCGATATGCTAGAGCGCTATTGCATTCCGATTCCTTGGTATTCACGTTGAGTGAACCAGGCTCAATAGTTTTCTCGCAGAATTGATTTTGCTTGTTGGCGATAATTTGGGAACTTAAACACGCCAAGAAGCTCCATTCTTTTGTCTGGGTTAGATAACTTCGGTAGCACGATTTGGAGGGTTGTGATGCGGGCTTCGGGGGATACCATTTGTTGGAGGATTTGCATGGCGTGGTTGGTTGAGAGCGAGCAAAGCCCAGGCCCCAATTTTTGCACGACGCGCATTTGAGCTCGGCTGGATTGAAATGCTCGCGTTAGACGTTGCAGATCTGCGGAAGTGATTGAATTTTGTTCATTGGACATATCTGGACTCTCTTCTAGGAGGTCAAGTTTGTCACTTTCGAAGGTTTTCGCTTCGATGTCGCCTAAGAGTGCTTTGAGGTCTTTGGTTGTTTTGCAGCGAGACTCCTTGGAGCAGCGGTCCACCATTTTTTGTGGAAAAAACGAGCAGGGAAAATCTGCTTTTTGAAGCCCCATGATGACACCGGTTTCGGCATTGATGAGCTTGAGATTGACCCCCATTAAGTCATCGGCGAGCAC
>CAXGXL010000911.1:0-1650 GCA_964013555.1 uncultured bacterium | reverse complement strand
GATGTTGCAATAGTTGGCTTTGGTGCCGCTGGTGCCTGCGCCGCACTTCAAGCATTAGAGCAAGGATCCTCCGTGGCCATTTTCGATAGAAATATGGGCGGCGGCGCCACCGCCATTAGCGGCGGAATCGTCTATGCAGGAGGAGGCACCCATATCCAACACCAAGCCGGCGTTGAAGATAACGTCGACGAGATGTTCAACTACCTCTCTCAAGAAGTCAAAGACGTCGTATCCCCAGCCACCTTACGCACCTTTTGTGAAACTAGCGCTGACAACTTGAAATGGCTTGAAAAATACGGAGTTGAATTTGAGGCAAGCCTTTGCCCCTACAAAACGTCCTATCCACTCGACAAATACTGCCTCTACTATTCAGGTAATGAACCAGCCCTCCCCTATCGCAACCATGCCATCCCCGCGCAGCGCGGCCATCGCGTCAAGGGCAAAGGAATGCCCGGCCAACGATTTTATGCCCCCCTTCAACAATCCGTGCACAACCAAGGAGCCCATGTCTTTTACCAGAGCACCGTCGAAGAACTCATTCAAGACGAGCACGGTAAAATAACGGGGCTTCAATTTAAACAAATACCACCTGGGAGCCTCGCGAGCTTCAAACACCGCTGGTACGAATCACTAGCAATCAAAATAAATAATTATCTACCTCAGCTTGCCAAAGCCCTGCGCAAGCGCGCAAAGCACCTAGAGCTTCGTTACGCTCAACACCGTTGCATCAAAGTCAATAATGGAGTCATTTTGTCTGCGGGGGGCTTCATTTATAATAGGCCTATGGTCCAACAATATGCCCCCGCCTATCGACCGGGCATGCCACTGGGTACTTCTGGTTGCAATGGCAGCGGCATTCAAATGGGGCACTCCATTGGCGGGCAACTCCAACACATGCAACGAGTCTCGGCATGGCGATTTATCAATCCCCCCCAAGCCTTTACCCGAGGAGTTCTCTTGAACCGACAAGGCAAACGCTACATCAATGAAGAGCTTTACGGCGCCACCATCGGCGAAGCGATGGTAGAACACAATAATGGAGAAGCCATTCTCATCATTGACGAAACTCTAAAAAAGTTGGCTCGAACCCAGGTGGGCCACGGTAAAGCCCAATGGTTCCAAACCGCCCCGGCAATCTTGAATCTTTGGTTCAACTGCCGCAAAGCTAACTCCATCGCAGAGCTCGCGCGAAACTGCCGAATGCCCGAAAAAGTTCTCAACCAAACCCTCAATGACTACGTTGAAAATGCCGAAGCAAAGCATCAAGATCCGTTCGGTAAGTCTCGAGATGGATGCCATGTCCTGAGGCCTCCTTATTACGCCATCAATTGCTCTATTGATAGCAACCGGTTTCCCTGCCCCACCTTAACCTTAGGGGGACTCGTCGTAGATGAAACCACCGGACAGGTTCGGCACACAGACGGTCAGCTTATCGATGGCCTCTACGCGGCTGGTCGCACTGCTGTAGGTATTTGTTCTCAGCAATACGTCAGCGGTCTATCGATTGCAGATTGCATTTTTAGCGGTCGCCGAGCCGGTAGAGCTTCAAGCACAGCCGGCGGCCAGCACTTTCAACCCCATTCTAAGAGTGCGTAGTCTCCCCTACCTCAGATCCTTCACCCGAGGGCTCCCCTCCAATAAGTAACTAGA
>CAXGXL010000910.1:0-1651 GCA_964013555.1 uncultured bacterium | reverse complement strand
CGAACTTAAGGTTTCCAAAAACCCCAAAAGCACGTTTGGAATGTAAAAACTCTCTGACCGGCTTTTCGGTAGCCAGTGCTCTCTTTAGCTCTGTATCTCTCACGAGAGTGTGAGTGATTTGTCGAAGCCCACGCAAGTGAGGGTCGTTGAGTTCCTTGAACTCCCCTTGCAAGTAACAAATCGAAGAAGCATTCAAGTGAATTCGCGACTCTTTGAATCTTCTTGGTGAATAGTCGTAATTGCATTCAGGATGTTCTTGTTTGATCTTGTAGAGATAGCCGAGAATTTGGTCGCGTCGCTTTTTTGCTGCTTTTCGTTTCTTCTTATCCCAAGAGCGAAGCCCTTTGATTTTAAGCTTAAAATACTCTTTATCTTTATTGAGTTCCAAGCTGAATTGGGCATTTTCAATTCGATCGAAACTCATTTGCTGGTAAGCATGACTCCTCTTTTCTAGAGCCGACAAAAGCTCGTCCGCCGTAGCAATGCCTCGAACCGAAGCAGTATTGACTTCACACGTTTGCTTTGAGGGTTGCACGCGTTGAAAGTTCAGCTCGGAAGAAAACTCGAAACGTTTTACCAACCCGTACGAATTCGTAATAGACTCTTGGCTTCGAGGAATTGGAACTGCTCTCACAGACGACTCCGGAAGCCGCAAGTGCACAACTGTTCCATTAAATCGCGAGATATTGGAGCCAAGGGAGTGATAATGGTGATTTCCAAATTCGTCTTTCCAATGAAAACCATCAATCTGACTAACGCCCGGTTTATAGGAGCGCCTGTATTCGGCAGATACTCCTGTCTCTGACCCACCCCAGCCTTGAAAACCCAAGAATGTCCCCTTGGCTCCGTCAGCAAAGAACGACTTGATGGTCGATAAATCATAAAGTCGCTGAGAAATTCGTTTTTCTTCTGCTCTATCGGCAGGCTGCAGCTGAGCAATTCCGTGAAGAAAATTGAGGCGCTCTTCGGTAGTTTTGAGAGCTAAATCAAATGCTGCGGGCGCTTCGACGGTGGCTGTTCTCACGCGATTTCCCTATCAATGCTCCCTACCAGGCGACTAGTTAATAATGATAATCATTATTAACATTAAGAGCATCGGGGAAGTTTTCGGAGGATTGAGCTCTAAGTTGCTAGTATTTGTTAAAACTCTTCGAACTAAATGGTAGGGCAACACTTGCCGCCTATGGAAACAACCAATTCATAGGGCCCTCGCTGCCCATCTGCACTCTCTTGAAATTGCTCCAAACAAAGTGGACTCTTATCTTAACACCAGATTACACCTACCGAAGCCACTGCTGAGCTCTCGACCCTCTGGAAAATATCCGGTTCTCAATTATGCTAACACTAACCGAGAGCTATCAGTGGCCTATTAATTTGTCGCGGGCCATCAATCCATTGTTGAGCGATTTGATTTTCACAGTCACTTAGTCGGCTCAAGCAAGCACACTCTCAAAACGTTTCGTTGCGTCGACGTTTAGGGGCTCCCTCTTGTCTTATGCAAAACGGCATCAATATATCTTACTCACGAATTCCATAAGCCTCCACGAAACATCGCGTTCAACCTTAGATTCGGCGTTCCTAGCGCATTAAAATCGCACAATGCATCTTGAATTTTGACCCAGGGTATCTAGCTTGATAGACCGCCCGCCAT
>CAXGXL010000909.1:0-1661 GCA_964013555.1 uncultured bacterium | reverse complement strand
ACTTGTTAGCACCGACGCCGCTTCAGCATCCTCCCTCGCCTCTCCAAGTGCCCCTTTGAATCTCTACATTCAATTGGGTCCATTGAGCATGGGACAAACCAGTACCCAAAAGACTTCAACACCTGGGGACTCTTATCCTGCAGACGCCTCTTTTTCTCAAACCCCCTTCAATGGCCCCGTGGGTCTAATCAGTTCACTTGGAGGCTGGTGGAAGCTAACCAATTCCATGTCTCTCGGTGTTGCGACCAAAATCAGATGGAGTACCTATAAACTTAGGATCGACGATAAAATACTCTCAGACACCTCCTCCAATGCGATGGCCCTAGGTACCTTCATGTACAAGCTAAACGGAAACTTCAACGTAGAAGCGGGCTTCGGTTACCACAAAATAGACGGTGTCTTCTTTCGCTACACCGAAGGAAAAGCAAGCGCCGAGCTTCTGAATATGAGCACCCACGGCCTTCGGGCCAACGGTGCTCTCAGTGGAAACTTCAGTGACCTTTACTTTCGAGTAGATGTTGGAGAGACCTTTGGTCCGGCCCCAGCGGCGACCGAGATATCCGTAGAGGCCAACTACAAATTGCCTGCCCCCATATCAAGTTTCTTTCCGGTCTTTGTAGGGGTTCAATACCAATTCGCCTACCGCGATCTTAGTGCCCAAACCACGGGGACCGAAATTTCGGTTAGCGGAACCGAAAATCTATTGGCACTGACAATTGGAGCGAGTTTTGGACTCTTTGGCCAGAGCAACCAGTCTCCCTCCGTGCCCGAAGTTGAACCCATTGAAGAACTACCACCGGCGGAAGACGGAAGTCTGGACCTTTAAGTTTGCGACGTCTCTCCCCTTAATGAAGTTGGGATCGCCGTTTTTTCTTGCCTTTGAACTTGTTCTTTTTGTGCTCACGCTGAAGCTCTCGAAGGTGCATGCGCTGCTCGGAGGTCAATAGGCCATTGATCCTCAACATGGTACGCAAGCGCGCTTTTTTCAGTTTTAACTGCAACTGACTTACTCGCTCTGCCGCATCCATAACCTCTGATTCTCTTGGGGAGTCTTCGTCGAGCAGATCCTTCAAACGGTTTTTTGCCTTTTCAAGGCTATACTTCAACTCAAGCTTATCGTCTCGCATCTCCCGCCGAATAGACTTAATTTCACCCAATACTTCGGCCTCAAGTCCCAATTTATGAATTAGGTTCTTCCCCGGACCACCTGAGTTCCCCCCACCCGGCCGGGCTAATGCTGGCGAACTTGAGCCTACCAAAAGAAGTATACTTAATAGACTTAAGGTTGTTCTATTTATCATTCTTATCTCCTACTCTCAATCTTGGTTATCCAATATAGAATCTAAGTGAGCAATTGCCTGAAACGACTCAGGCAAATACTCCATCTCATCCACATCGATTGTTGGCTTCTTCAACACGCTCACCGCCCAAACCACATCCGAATACGTCGATAGCCTCTTTTGCTTTTGAAGAGCCTCGTACTCCAGCCCTCCCGCAAACACCATCAGACCTACAACCGAACAGGCTAAAGCCCAGCCGAGGCTCTTCGAATTCATCCATGAGTTGCCCTGCAGCCTATCTTTCGCCTGCTGCTGAATTCGGTTTTCCTCCTGCCGCGTCAAAACTGGAGGCGCATATTCAGAGCGGACACTCTCAAGCCA
>CAXGXL010000908.1:0-1661 GCA_964013555.1 uncultured bacterium | reverse complement strand
TTTCCTTGGTTTTCGTTTCCTTGGTTTTCGTTTCCTTGGTTTTCGTTTCCTTGGTTTTCGTTTCCTTGGTCGGTTGCCGGAGTTTTGGATGCTTGGGGTGTGGAATCATCTCCGCAGCTAAGGGGGGAGATAAATGGAATGGATAACCCTATTTTTGCGATTAGATTTAACGCATTTCGACGGTTCATTGGAAGCTCCATCTCCTGGGTAAATGTCTTTCTTTATCACGAAATCACATTATTTATTAAAGTCAATGTAATAAGGAATATATCGTCTATAGCTCTTGCGCAGAATCTATGGCACATTTAGCTCACTATGAGTGATGGAGATTTGGAGGTAAATACTAGGGTCATTATTCCTCATTGGGAACTAACCTTTAGTGCGAGTCGTTCAGGGGGACCGGGAGGGCAGCACGTTAATACGACGAGTTCGCGAATAAGTCTCAATTGGTGCTTACACAGCACCTGCGCTTTGACGAAATTTCAAAAAGAGCGAGTTTTACGTCGACTGGCTTCTAGATTGACTAAGGATGGTATTCTTCAGATTCATGTCGAGGACACACGTTCAAATCATCGAAATAAAGAACTGGCTAAAGAACGTCTCAAGGCTCTCTTGAACGAAGCATTAACGATTCCCAAAAGACGCCGAGCCACGAAGCCGTCAAAGGCATCGAAAAGGCGTAGAGTAGATACGAAAAAAGCACGTGGCTCTATTAAGAAACTTCGTCAAAAACCTCCGCGAGAGTAGAGTAATGTTACTTGAATGAGGATTTCTGATGCGCGGGTATCTTGAACAAGGAGGTTGAGGTATCCAAGGCAGGACAATTGTTATTTTGGAAGCTCTTATCGTAAGTGGCGAATGGGAAGGGGCAGAAGTGGGGAAGATGCCCGGGTCAATAGGGGCTTTCAACATCTCCTAATTCGACAAAAACCGATTTCGTTTGGGTATAGTGTTCAATTGCTGCCAAGCTATTTTCACGGCCAATTCCCGATTGTTTTACACCACCAAAGGGCATTTCGATGGGAGTAATATTGTAATTATTGATCCAGCAAGTACCTGCTTGAAGTTTAGCAACAACTCGGTGCCCGCGCTGAATGTCTTTTGTAAAAACACCAGCAGCCAATCCCATCGCTGTGTCGTTGGCTCTTCTTATGACTTCTTCTTCGGTGTCAAAAGGTAGCACGCTCATAACTGGGCCGAATATTTCTTCTTTTACAATACTCATTCCATCTGTGCAATCTGCGAAAATGGTTGGCTGCACAAAACAACCTTTTGCGAGCTCTCCCGTTTGAGCTCGAGAGCCTCCTGTAATTAATCGAGCTCCTTCTTCTTTTCCTTTAGCGATATATCCCAGGACTTTGTTTAGGTGCTCTTGATGAATCAAAGAACCTACGTCGGTGGTGGGATCGAGGGGATCTCCTATCACCATTGCTTCGGTGCGTTTTTTTACTTGGGCGAGAAACTCATCATAGATGGAGCGTTGCACGAAAACTCGAGTGCCATTGGAGCAAATTTCTCCCTGAGTGTAAAAATTGCCGAGTAGCGCTGCAGAAACTGCGTTTTCCAGATTAGAGTCTTCAAAAACAATAAGTGGCGATTTGCCTCCTAGTTCCAGAGTGACGTGTTTGAGTGTTTCAGCGGCTGCGCTCATTACTTTTTTG
>CAXGXL010000907.1:0-1662 GCA_964013555.1 uncultured bacterium | reverse complement strand
TGTACGACTCTGCGAATGACGAACTTTATGAGGCGGTTGTCAATGGTGGGGTGACTCTTAATGGCAAGCCCTTAAAACCCGCGCGGGCTACACTCAATAGCGCAGGTTCCGCTGCGTGGTTTGCCGATCGTAGTCTGCGCAATGACCCCAACTTTGAGAAGTTGCAGTCTGAGTTTGATATTCGCTTTGTGGGGGGAGCGGTGATAAACAGCCTCAAGCTACTGACCGAGCCGGGTAGCTTCTACTGCAAGGTGCCCAAAAAGAGTCTGGGGGGCTGCGCGATTTGGGATTTGGCTGCGGTGGCGTTGATGCTAGAAGAATGCTCAGCTAATGCTTTGTTTTACGACGGGAGCCCGTTGCACCTTAATCGAAGTTCGAGTGTCTTTTTCAATGACAGGGGCCTGGCCTTTACAAGCGCGGATGTAAAGGTTGAAGCGCTTGTTGGCCGGCTAGAAGCGTTGGCTTGATAGAGGTTGCGTTTCGAGGTTCTTGTTGGGTAATCCCATGATATAAGATTAACAAGGGAACTGATCCGGCGGGGAGGCACCAAGATGAGCCATCAAGAACTGATTCAAGAATTACGAAATATAGGACCGGCGGTTGCGACGAAACTTGTCAACGCAGGAATAGACACTCCATCTAAGCTTCGCAAAATAGGAGCTCAAGAGGCATTCTTGCGGATTCTTCGAAGTGGCGGTTTTTGTGGCAAGCTCCATGTTGCCTACCTTTACGCCTTAGAAGGAGCCATTCTTGATTGCCCTTGGCAGGACATTCCCGAAGAAAAGAAAAAAGAGTACAAAGGTTTGATGCAGAAATTGAAAAAGGAAAGCTCTTCCTAGGACGCGCCCTATGAGGGCTTTCCTTGTGGTAGGGCCCAAGTATCAGATTATATTTCAACCAGCGAAATACGCTCTTTTCTTTTTGTTCGCCTCCCCAAAAGACGATTGAACCATCCTGATAAGTTTTCTTGCACTTCTATGGAAATTTCTCCGGTTGAGGGATGGCTCGAAAGGTGAATGGTCTCCTTTTGAATCAAAGAAGTGAGCACCTTGGTTAACAATCGGTCTTCTTGTTTTGGGCTGAGGTCTAGGTCTAGGTAATGCTGATGGACTCGGAGCACGAGACGAAGGGATTCCTTCTCAACGCCGGGTGATTGTGTTGAGAGCGAAAAGATAAAGTTATCGTGAATGAATAAGGTGGCCGCAACTGAGCTTGAGAGTTCGATGTCGTGGGCTTTTTTGACTCCTAAGGCGTTGAGGACGGCGGGGCCAAGCTTATAAAAGCCGAAGCTCTCTACCAAGGTGGATACATTCTCCTCTTGCTTAGCTTCTTCGGACAAAACGAAAGGCTCTAGCTTTGGTAAAGAGGAGAGGACCTTAGCTGAAACCGAAACCAAGCTCAGGTTGTCGTGGTAGGGACCCTCAAGAGTCGCAAACCAAGAGCCATCTGAAAAATCAAATAGTTTGCTCCAGATGTCCAGGCCGAGGCCAGCCCCAGAAACGACGGGGTCTTTCCAGGTGAGGTGGGTCAGTCGGTTCTCGGTCCAGTAGTCTTGTAGTGCAGGAAACAATTGGGGCATCTGTTTTTTCGCTCAACGAGAATCTATCGGGTATGATCAATCAATTACACCCGTTGTGGGATCGGTCTTTATAAAGCCATCCA
>CAXGXL010000906.1:0-1668 GCA_964013555.1 uncultured bacterium | reverse complement strand
CCCGGGAACTATGTGGCAGCACAAGTCTCCATGTCCCCGAGGAGCCACGCAACGTATCGATTCGTCTTCGCTACCACCGTGAAGGTGAGCTTAGTCTCAATTCACAAACTCTCTTAAATATAGTAGGGAACGGACCTGCTCATTCCCACCGTAGTTTTCTAGTCTACGGTGTTTTCGATTCTAGCAACCAATATATTCAATGGCGTGGCCGTCACCAATTCCCCACTTTGCGTAATCAACAAGTCGAATCACTAGGACTACGACGTGACTTTGCCATTGAAAACCAGCGGTACGGAACAAACAACCTCACAGCCCCTGCAAACCCCTATGGTTATGGAATTGCTTGCCCAAATGATTTTTATGAGACAACAATCCCCGACATAGCTACAAACGAACGCGCTCTTTTCAACCCTATTGCGCTTCCCGCTGACGCATCATCCCATGCTTTGGTTTGCGCTCTTTCCAGCGTCAAGGATGCCACAGGAGTCTACAAGGCCCCCGCCCTGGCGCGAAAAAACCCCGAAGTTCGACCAGCATTTCCTCTTTTGAGGAGTCCCATTCAGGCGGCCACCCCCATTCGTTTTCTTTTGGCTCCCTGCACTCAGGCCATCTCAGAAACGCATTTGGAAATGCAAAAGCAACGCCTCCTCTTTACAAGCGAGGCTCTATACTGCACCGATAGTTGGGGCTCCGTCGATTTTATCCCCAATTTGGTTGCTACCATGCGAAATGCAATCGAATTAGAACGCTCCCAACAAAAAGATATGGTTCTAGTTATAGCGCTGCATCGCAATGACAACGATTTAGCTCTAGCCGTAGAAAGAGCATTACAACAAGTCATTCCCAGTGAACGAGATAGAAGCACGCCGCGGGTTGTTGGTGCCTTCGTCTTGGATAGCCAAGCCCGAGTCATAACCACTCCCGAATTGCGTCCATTAACTCTGTGGTGCCCCTCAACCATTCTTGAAGACGGATTTAAGCCTCCAGAAGAAGCGCAATCCCCTGCAACCACAGAAGGAGACGACTCTGCAGAGACTGCAGGTAACCAAGCATCAGACTCTAGCGATGAACCGCACTCCGAACCTTCCACCGACAATCACAATGACGACGATAAAGAAGAGTCGCCTGATGTTATTTTTGATGCTTCAATGCAAACCTGTGCAATTGCACCAGACAATTTTAATTTAGAATTGGGTCCGCTATCTTTTGGTCAACTACCAATCTTGCCCTCAAGAGAACTCTATTTGGATTTCATTGAAACCTATTCTGAAGCGCAGGCAGGGACCGTCGAATCCCTTACATTTTATGCACCTGAGTTTACGCCACTAACGGATAATGTTGAACTACCAGGGATAGGAGTTGCCACCTTCATGAACAACGAGATTCTGAGCGCCCAACCGAAAAATGCCTTTTCCTACTGTTCAGAGGCCAACTCTGCGTTCTTTGTTTTTCGTTCCGAAGGTAGTCCACAAACTGGTTTTGAGGTAATACCTATTGAGGCACTTCCTGATTGGCATAACGTCGCAGGCGAAACGACCTACAATCTTGGGGTTGTATGGGATTTTCCTTTTCTTTTACGAATGAATTACGAAACCATCGCCGCAGGCTCCATCACGGCCTTTACCTTTAGTGTACCGTTCGGAATATCTAGCTCCGCCCAAAATTACT
>CAXGXL010000905.1:0-1668 GCA_964013555.1 uncultured bacterium | reverse complement strand
TTCAGGCTAATACTGCGACTTGTACGACTACCAAGTCGATGCGTGAGCTCCATGTGGGAAATAAGGTTTCTTCGATTGGTAAAGCTATCTTACCTAGCAGACAGGCTCTGGACCTACGGTGATTTAATTTTACTCGATAGGCTAAAAGGACAGTCTTGTGCTCCCTCGGCGATAGTGTGAGGCCTTGTTAGTTGAACGAAGTGCTCTGGTTGATTGAAAAAGTGCTCATCCCCCTCACAGAAAATCGGTGCCAACTCGGGGACTCCTACTTCCCTGCATAGTTCGGGGAAACGACATCTTTTCACAGTGAAGGCAATTCGGGTTCCGGAAAAATGGTTCCATTCAATGGATGCATTGAAAAATTGGGATGCAATATTATGGATCCAGCTCTTTCTCTCTTCGTCGTCCATTTGTTCGACTGCGTTTTGTTCAATAGGGCCGACGGCTTTTTCCAAGAAAAGTAACGTACCTTTAACCACTACTTCTCGACAGATCATAAGTGCCTTGTTTTGCGAATAGTGCTTACGCAGAGCACGGTACAATAAAATTGCCGGGGCAATTTGTTTGCGACTGAGGGTTTCTCGTAGGGTCGTGGGCGGAGGTAGATGATTAAATGGGGCGCCAGTTATTTGTTGGAGAGCTAGATCAAGACTCAATCGGATAGTTTTAATTAAACCAACTTGTGCTAGCAGAATCCGGATAGCCAGGAGACTTGTTTTGAGCTGGAGACCAGCGGTAAATGCGGAGGGGCGTGCCATTTCAGAGTGTTATTCTGTAAAATTCGCCAGATTTGTACTCCAAATCATGAATTTTCTCGCGATATTCCTGGGTTGAGGACAATTCCGATCGAAGTAGCGTCGCAACTCCTTTTACCCCCAAGCAAAGATTACCAATTTCCCGCAAGATAGAACTATTTGAAAAATGAACCTTGAGCTGCGCATTGGTTTTTCCGGTATCCGTTGAGTGCTCTACAGAATGGACACCAGCGGTCAGAGTTCGAACATATCGGCCGGGTCCGCCTATTGGCTGTCCCCAAGCATTGAGCTCTTCATGTTCGGGAGTGCAGTTGGCGCTCTCGTATTTCCCAGGGACATTGACTGTTATATCAAATCCCGAGAGTCCATATCCAACAACGTGTGTGCCCGGAAGCGGACTGAACTCTACCAGCTGTTCTTCTTGCGTTGGCTCGGGGTGCACTGTGTTAGCTCCAAATTCCTGAAAACTACGCTTATAGGCTTTTTCCGCCCGTTCGATGGTGATTGCTTTGGGGGTACCAATAAGTGAATAGTCCACACGAACCCAAGAAAATGCCTCGAGAATGGCTTCGTTCATATCGGGTCGATCACCAAGACCAAGGCGATTGCGAACTTGCACGACAAACTCCCACTGATCGCCCACCAAACGTGGCTGTGTTAACCAAATTCCTAGGCCAGAGGTCGTGAACCCTAGGTTGGGGCTGTAGGGAAGTTCTTCCTTTGTGGCAAAGGCGGGCGGCGATTCGTAGAGATCGGTGTCAATTCTAAATCCTCGAATGAGGGCGGCTACGTTGTTGGGAGAGCCGAGCTCAGCGGCTGATACTCTTACGGTAGTTTCTGCGAAGAATGCATCCGGACTTGAGTGATTTTCGGCCGGAGCAACCAGCAAGGTTACATTCCCGTTGAGCTGCTC
>CAXGXL010000904.1:0-1671 GCA_964013555.1 uncultured bacterium | reverse complement strand
TAGATTGAACAAGAATAGAATAGAGAACCATACTCGCGATTCCCACCAGTACCCACGATGTATTTAGCTGATGAAGAAAACGAAGCCCCAAGCACCCCAGCACCGAGCCGGGGAGCATTCCTAGAATAAACGGTAATACCACCTGCCACCTAATATGTTTTCGGTAGGCAACCACACGAGTTGCTCCAGCACAAAACTGTACCGTGCCATGAAGGGGAATGACCGCC
Source organism: uncultured bacterium (assembly GCA_964013555.1). GTDB lineage: Bacteria > Myxococcota > XYA12-FULL-58-9 > XYA12-FULL-58-9 > JABJBS01 > CAXGXL01. The sequence continues at coordinate 1,444 of CAXGXL010000904.1, read as the reverse complement.
ACAACTGGAACAAAGAGTATCAAACCCGAAAGAAGGACCATGCCGCCTGCCACTCCGGTCACCGCCGAAATAGCTGCCGCCAATCCGGCTATAAGGGCGAGTAATAGTGCAGACACAACAAGGGCCTACCTATCTAGCGGCATTACTGAACGTTCTTTTGTGCACTTGCTTCACGTAGCCTGCGTGTGCCCTGATTAACTCTTCACGCATTTGAGCAGCTGCAACCAAATATTCAGATAACCGCCTCTCAAAATCCTCCACGATTGCTTCTCGTGTTGCTTTATCCGCCGCCCGAGAGTGCCCACTTCCCAGTTGAGATCCTACCGCATAACACAAATCGCATTGTTCCAACTCGCTAAGTGGAACACTAAGTTTCACCTGTTGAGTAGGAATCTGACGAGCCCAATATTGTTGCCCACCATAACTTGCTCGACCTGGTTTAAGCTCCCAACCAGGCGCATAGAGCTCACCAGCGACGTTCATTCTCGTACCGTGGTGGTCAAAAGGATTATGATACCACTCGTTGTCCGGCTCTTCGTAAACCTCCTTAATATCAATCAAGAGAGGCTCGAGCCTCTTTTTACGGTCTTCAAGCAAATAAAGGTGGTGCAGCTTACCCATGCTACCAGCTATTTCAGCACAAAGCGCTAAGCGATACGGCCCCAATAAAGACAGTTCATTGCGGTTGGAGAGATAGTCCGAAAGCATTCTTGTGTGGTGCTGCCCAATCGAAACCTCATTTTCGAAGAGGCGTCGTGCCCACTTTTTCCCTGATTCTAAATAATCGTTTGTAGATTTTTGCCACTTCTTGGGCGCTCTGTCGCGCAACAAACTCATCTCTTCAAAATCGGTGGTCTGGCTCAAAAAACCAAACATATACCCTCGCCGAAATTGTTCGAGAATAATCGGGTGCAACCACGAAAGGCCCTCTTGCTTCTTAGAAATAGAAACGGATATCAAAAAGCGCACAATGTCATACGCATACGGGCCCACACGAGACCTATCAAAATCCACCATTGCCGCTCCCCGCAAAGTCTTGCAATAATTAGCCACATGTGGATTACCGTGAATAAGAATTTTTGGGATTGTTTCGTGCTCCACCAACTCTGCAAAACGCATCTGCATTCTCGGCCCAGACATTCTGAAAAAGCGGTGAAGTCCCGTACTTGTATTCATTAAACTTTCTATACACTTAAGAGAATCCGAGTCGCTCTCTCTCCAAAAAGCACGCGTCTTCATTCATCGACCTCCCCACCTTTGACATTACGCGACCACCCACGGTGACCACCTATCACACACATGTCACACACATGTCACACAACTGTAACACGAAGTAAAACATCAAGAACACACCCCTAACGCGAATTTACCTGAAAACTTAGGTAGTTCAACGAACAAATACGAACTAACGTCCCCGAATCATTGTCACAGCGAAGAGGGCCTA
>CAXGXL010000903.1:0-1681 GCA_964013555.1 uncultured bacterium | reverse complement strand
CCAGCGAGAGCTCTTGGCAATTAATTGCGCTGTAGAATGGGTTTTCTTGGCAGCTGGTTAATAAGAGAATTGTTAGTAGTGATGAAATTTGCCTCATCATGGTGTTTCCTGAAATCATAAATCGTAGTTGACTCTGAACTCTAGGCTTCCGACGCCTTCGAGTCCGAAGAAATTGTAGTTTTGAATAAAGAAATCCGTGTTGTGAACGTAAGCAGCTAGACCAATGTCGTCGATAACAAAGTTAACAAAGAGCTCAAGTCGTTTGTGCTTTAGCCCCGTCCCAATAATGGCCAATAGCCTTCGCGCGGTAGGTGAGTAGTAACTGTTGGGGTAATGAGCAGGTAGAGTGCTGAATAAATTTTTGTTCTTGGAATATTGAAGGCCAGCACCAAGATTGAATAGCTTCCATTGTAGGTCGTGGTCGGCAATTGGGACTCGAATCGCTATAGGACGGAAGTGGTATTTGGCTCCAAGGTGATAGATGTCTTCGGTCAGGTCATCAGATGGAGAATAGCCGAGTACAATAGTCAGTTGATGCCTGTCGTTGGGACTAACCCACCCCGGCCCCAGTGACGCGATTCCTTGCATACCGTACGTACCAAGAGTGATTTTGTTGGGAATGAGTGTTTTTAGTACTTTGTCAAGACTAAGATTGCTTGGAGCAGTAGAAGGAGTCGATGCCATTGTTGGAGAGGGAATGAGAAACGAGCAAAGAGTGATGAATAATAAATTGGAATTCAACACGTTCTACTTACTCCTCTCAATGAAATCGTATCAGAAGTAGAGATGGAGAAAAGGCGAAAGTAAGAACGCTTAAGCTCTTTGACGTTTTCGCAAGTTTAATTGCAAGTTTCGGGAAAAATCGTGAAGGTAAAAATAGGATATACGACTACATCAATTGCTTGTAAGACGTGGGGCGATGGAGTTGAGCTTTATAAAACGAAGAGTCACGGTGAGGGCATGCAGGGGGCCCCTGATTTGAGTTGGGCAAAGAGAAAATGGGACTTGGGACCGAAGAGAGAGGCCTACGTGGAATGGGGTGAGGGAAAGGCCTTAGGCGGTCTGGTAGAGTTTTGGTTTAGATATAGGCAAGGTCACCGTGATTCTGGCCAAAAGATGAGAATGACGTATAGGTCTATTTAGGGCGTTCAAAAACGCTTTAATGCCGTTCGCTTAAAGGTCCATTCAGGCGTACGTAATTCGGCTCCGAAGTCTTCCGGGTACCAAGGAGAAAGTTCTGATTGTTCAAAGTTACGCACAATGTGAATGCTTTGGGCTGGCATATAGCTCTGCGCTAGGAGAAAAATCTTTTTGCCGCTCTCCTTGTGCTTGGCTACATCAACCACAAGGAGAGCATGGCCAGGGAATCCACCCTTTATAAAAACATCCCCTATCTGAATGTTGGAAACCTCTTGTCTTCTTAATTCACGTGATAGGGAAGCGGTTCCCGCATAAGTGAATATACTTTTCATGTAACGCTTGAAGTTGCGGTAGGAATAATCTCGAGAACCAGATCCCTTGGTGAATAAAACCTTGTTGTTTTTCACTATAGGTTTAATACCCAAAGCCCAATCAGAGAATTTGACGGTGTCGCCACTAGTGTAATTGAACCGAATCCTGGGCCAATCATTTTGGCTAAATAGATACTCGGCCCGAAGGCGCATGACTGCGTCAGCGCATT
>CAXGXL010000902.1:0-1686 GCA_964013555.1 uncultured bacterium | reverse complement strand
TTTTTTATTTTGCTACCGTAAAGACTAATGCATTGATTTTGAGTCCGCTCTCGGAGCAGCTAACTGGCCAAGAAAGCGAGCGACCAAAGTCGGAGTAGAGGAAATGCGCCGAGTCAAACGTCCGCGTTGCGGCAAACCGAGAATTTCAATACTCCGAGTGCTCACGACCTTTATGGCGGCGATGTTTCTTTTCGCTTGTGGGCCGATTTACGCTGGTCTGGGGCAGGGAGCGACGCATGAATCCGACACTCAATTCTTATTGGAATTTATTGGATTCGAGATTGATCCCAGACTTGAGAGCTCCGAAGCGCGACGTGCGAAAGAAGGGCTTCAGATTATCTATGATGGTAGAGGGTTCAGAAATGGGATGCCAAAGAGTATCTTTGACTTTGCGAACCAGCTTCGTCCTACCAAAACTGCAAAAGAGGCTTTTTTAGACGAGGGGACGATTCCATCTCCGCCCTCGAGACCTTTAGGTTTAGCGGACCAAGCACTCCCTCTAGCGGAGAGTTTGATGGAGCGAGAAGGGAGTATCTTAGCAACACGGAACTGCTTTGATTGTCACGCTGGGGCGAACGCAGGGATGGCCATTGCGGGCATGGGGAATTCTCACTTGGACCAGGTGTATGCTTATTCAAACTACAAAAAGCTGGCGAAGTTTGAACCCGTGCTCACGGCACTATCCGAATATAGGATTCATTGGGAAGGCGAGGCTGAACGTGGCCGGATTGAGCTGAAGAATATCTTCTATTTACTGAATGAAGTTCTGCTCCCTACGTTCAAATATGCTCGGTCTAGAGGGGATAATATGGGGCCTTATGCGGTTTGGGCTTATGCTTCTCGAATTAAAAATGCAAAAACCGAAGGCTTGAAGGTGCTTCCACGAGGAGAGACTTCGCAATATACCGAACTACTTGGAAAGGAAGAGCTCCCCACGGTTGACCCTAATCCTTGGTGGCACCGTAAATATAAACAATCGAGTTATCGTTACGGGGAATATTCGGTCCACCGAAGTGCACATTTTGCGCTGAATTTTACCAATCCTCATGATGAGGTGAATGAGACCCACCGAGGGCACGTGCGGGACATCGATACAATCTTGAAGTTTGCTGATCAAACCCAGTCTCCTGCGTATCCACATCGCATTGACGAGCAATTGGAGCGAGAAGGGGCCGCCTATTATCATGGGGAAAAGCCACTTCAAAACGGTAAAACGCTAAACTGTCACAAGTGCCATGGTCGCTATCTTAAGACGGGTCCCTGGGGGGAAGTTGGACATTGGCTGGTAGACTATAAGGAAGCGGGCGTGAAGAATGTCGGTACGGACAACAAATATAATGAGTTTTTACGACGAATGAAGCGCATTGCTGATCGAACCTTAGAACTTTCAGAGTACCCTGGATTTGAAGGCGAAGACGAAATCATACCCTTGGCCGAAGTTCCTGCGAAAAAGGGTTACTTGCCGGGACCTTTGGTGGGCGCATGGATTTCAGCGCCATATTTTCACAATGGCTCGGTTCCGACGATTGAACAGGTTTTGAACTCTAAGAAACGAGCCAAGGTTTGGAAGAGAAATTCTAGCCCGATGGAATATGATTTCGAAGGGCTCGGTTTGAAACACGAAACGCTTGAGATTAGCCGTGCCGATTATAGCGTTCAGCAGAAAACGCTTGGTGGAGAAGCGAG
>CAXGXL010000901.1:0-1696 GCA_964013555.1 uncultured bacterium | reverse complement strand
CATGGTCGGGGCCAACAAATGCGACGCGTTCCCCTTTTCCAACGTTAAAATGCAAATCCTCAAAAAGCACCTCTCCATCCACGCTTTTCGAAATTCTATCGACAAAAAGAACTTCTTTACCCAGCTTTCGTTCAGGACGAAACACAATATACGGGTATTTGCGTGAAGAGGGTTTGATGTCATCCAGGGTAATTTTATCAAGCAGGGCTTTTCTGCTCGTTGCCTGTTTCGACTTCGAAGCATTGGCACTAAATCTCGCCACGAAACTCTTTAGTTCTTTTATCTTGTCTTCTTTTTTCTTATTGGCGTCTTGACGCTGCTTAAGAGCCATTTGGCTCGTAAAATACCAAAATGAATAATTTCCAGTAAAGAGGGTTACCTTCTGAAAATCGACGTCTGCAATGTGGGTACATACTTTATCGAGAAAATGTCGGTCGTGGGATACTACCACTAGGGTATTTTTAAAGTTCAGCAAAAAGTCCTCTAGCCATAAAATCGAATCCACATCCAAGTGGTTGGTGGGCTCGTCGAGTAAAAGTATATCCGGATCTCCGAACAACGCTTGGGCTAGTAAAACTCGTACCTTTTCCCCATCGTCTAACTCTTGAACCAATAGTTGATGTTGCTCCGTAACAATCCCCAAATTCTCAAGCAATTGTCCCGCATTCGCTTCTGCCTCCCAGCCATTGAGATCCGCAAACTCCGACTCCAATTCTGCTGCTCGCATGCCATCGTCGTCACCAAAATCAGGCTTTGCGTAAATAGCATCTTTTTCTTGCATCACCGCCCAAAGACGCTCATGCCCCTGCAAGACAGTATCCAAGACCCGCACTTGGTTATAGGCAAAGTGGTTTTGGCGCAGCGTACTGACCCGAAGTCCGCCTGGAATCGATACCGAGCCACTGGTCACCTCTTGTTCACCTGACAAACATTTTAGAAAAGTCGATTTACCAGCGCCATTCGCTCCAATGAGACCGTAAGAATTTCCTGGTGTGAATTTGATGCTAACGTTCTCAAAGAGAACCCGGCCGCCAAACGAAAGAGAGAGGTTGTCTGTTTGAATCATCTTGCTAACCTAAGGGCTTTGGGTGAGGCGCCTCTTTACGGGGCATTCTTCAATTCGTCCATCGAAAACGTCGCTCTCGAGAGGATGGGTCAATAAAATCAGGCGAATGTCCGAACCGGTGCAGAAAAGACCGGAAATAAAAACGGATGCAAGCTCTTCTCGCTCTTACCGGCAACTCTTTGCAGGCAGACTTAAAATGGTAATGAGATCGGTTGATTCTATGAAGCCGGGCAATCATCCGAACCCGAAAACCCAACTTGGTTCTAGGAGCCACCACACTCTAGCTTCTCTAACAAGCTCGCTTTACTGACCGAACCACTCTCTTAAACAAGAACTTCCAGAAATGATGACTTGCCGCAGATCATTATCCCAGGGCGCAATCGTAGCAACAATCTGCAACCAATCGGCTGGCGGCAATGAGCAGAGGCCCGATTCGACATAACAGGGGGGATGTGAGGCAAATGCTTCGGCCTTGACGTTAGCGCAGTCAGCATCGGGAAGAATCCCTTCCATAGACCGCATCAAACAACGTCTTACATTTTCCATCCACAATTCACCTTCGGCACTCATTCTCAAAGCAGTAATCGCAGTAAATCTAGAACAGTATTTTTGACCGTAACCGCGAAAATA
>CAXGXL010000900.1:0-1700 GCA_964013555.1 uncultured bacterium | reverse complement strand
TTCATAACGTATTCAATGGCTGCTTGGCTCTCTTGCTTCTGCAGTGCCATATCGAATTTTCCACCGACCATGCCGATGACAACCGGAGCGCCACAAGGCTTAACGAAAATATCTAAGGGATTGGAGTCTAAAAGGTCCGCATACCACTGACCATCCTCGCTTGTTTTGAGAGCTCCATCTCTAAAGAACAAAACAATCTTATCAAAATGCGCCATGGGCAATGCAGCAATCGCATCTAACTTCCACTGAGGTAACTCTGGTTCGAATTCGATTGCCCCCGACGCCAGAACCCCGGCAGAAACTGTGAGTAGTAATTTTGAGGCTCGATAAACCTCATTTTTCGTAGCTACAATCACCCCATCAGGCCCCCATGTAACCCGTTTTACCGGGGATTGAAGCCTAACGGGAATGTTATGTGCCAAAGCCCCAACCACCGAGCCTAACCCTTCTTTGATTAAGAGATCTGAGTTGCTCAGGTCACGTCCATGATTCTCCACCGCTACCTTAGCTACATCGAATGTAGAAAGGTCCTCCGGTGAAGCACCCATATCGAGCTCCGCAAGTTCATTAGCGGCTCTTTGATCAAAGGCGTCCTCAATTTTGATAACCTCCTGGAGTGGAATATCTTTGTCCGCTAGCGCCGCATTCTGAGCCGCACTTCTCATTCTTGCCACGCGCTGCTGAATTTGCCGCGCGCCACTAGGTACCTCTAGCCCATTTCTGAGAACATGGTCGTCGCCATCATCGGCAAGAGTCGTGAAACCAAGCTGCTGTGTCAACGTAGTCAGCGGATTTTCATCTGAAGAATGAAGCCAAGCAGCTCCCTCATCAACCGTGGTACCATCATATTCTATAGCATTCGCTCGACCACCGACTCGATCAGATGCTTCTAGCACAACAACTCGCTTCCCACGCCCACGAAGAGTCGATGCTGCGGCCAACCCAGCCGCACCAGCGCCCACAACAATAACGTCACAGTCGTGCAAATTGCTACGTTGCACTAAAGTGCCAATATCCTTTGGAGCTAACTCACCACTGCTGAATGCGCTTCGCTCCGCATCAGTCATTGCTTTCGTCGCCTCAACCAATTCCTTAGCCATTCCATTGGCATTATAATATGCCTCAATAACTTCACGGCCCACGGGACTTCTTCTATTCTTAAATAAAGTACGGTTCTTCTGGTAATCCTCTACAAGCTGGGAACCAGTCGCCTTCCCTCGAAAAAACGAATTTCTCACCGGCGGGCTTAAGCACTCAAGCAAACTATCTAAACTCGTTTTTTGCTCCGCCTTTGGCCATGCTTGGCGAAGTTTCGCATAGGTTATCGTATCACTTGCCCCCACTCCCGATAAAATTCTTGAAATTTCGTCATCGAAAACAGGCAATGAATCCGAGACCGGTACCTTGAATGATTGCTTAACTGCTCTCTCTACTCGAGAAGGTACCTTCATCAATGCTGCTTCCACACGGAGTAAATTACACGTTGTAGTACTGGCCAATTATTCCCAAGAGCCGATGGGGCCCTCTGCACTCCCCATGATTGCGTTATCGGCTCAAAGCTAGGGAAGTTTCTGCGAATCTAAGAGCCCGCTCCACCAGTGAATCCCTAAAGTGCCTGAGATATTCTCCGCAGTTACATCGTGAGACTCGAAGCGCTCATAAGCTACCTTTTTTGCGGGGAAAAAAGATAAATGGTCTTC
>CAXGXL010000899.1:0-1707 GCA_964013555.1 uncultured bacterium | reverse complement strand
GCGCTCTTGTGGGGTCCAACGAGTGGTTGTATTATGTCGAGGTTTGATGTTTCTACCGAAGCAACTTTGCTCATGACAAATCGAAAACCCCCAGCCGGCCTTAGTTGGAATATTCATTTTGCTTCAAGAACCGAAGAACAGGTTTTTCGTGATGAGGTGTCGGCAGGTTTACAAGTGCTTCAAGAAAATGGCCAGCTTATGTCCCTGATGCGAAAATACGATATACCTCGTAGAGGCCCATTCGACTCCACCCATAATCCAACTACCTTCTTAGAACTTCGATAAAACATTCTCCCTTGGCAGAACTTTATTTTGTAGCAATAGATTTCGAAACGGCAAACAATGACCGTTTCAGCGTGTGTCAAATAGGGATAGTTGCTTTCGACCGCGCTGGAATCCAACTCGAAAGGAAATTAAACATTCGGCCGCCTAGTGAATATTTCTTGCACTCAGGTATTCACGGAATAACCTGGTCTGACGTTTATGACCAACCTAGCTTTGAGGACATGTGGCCGGAAATAGAGGGGCATTTCTCAAGTGCTGATTATTTGGTAGCCCACAACGCATCCTTTGATAAAAGTGTGTTGGAGGCTTGTTGTGCTTACTATAAACTTGCCAATAGAGAGCGGCGGTGGTTGTGCACTTTTAGAGATGTGGCAAGACGACTTTGGCCAAACCTGCAAAACCATAAGTTGCCTACAGTTTGCCAAGAACTAGGAATACCTATCGTACATCATGATGGATTATCTGATGCTCGCGCTTGTGCAAAAATTATTCTTGCAGCCTATAAAAAAAATCCTCGATGGTTAGAGATTCAGGGTTCTTGAATAGTGTACCTGCCCTTATTCGAAACAAGATGTCCCAGAGTGGCAAATAGGGGTTGGGAATGAGTGATGATAGCAAGGTAAGATGTGCTTGGTGTCTCAGTGACACACTTTATATAGATTACCATGACAATGAGTGGGGTGTTAAAGTAGTCGACGCTGAAAAACTCTTTGAGATGCTTTCTTTGGAAATGATGCAAGCTGGCCTCTCTTGGATCACTATACTTCGTAAACGAGAAACGATGCGGGAAGCTTTTTTTGGGTTCAAGCCATCTAGACTAGCAAGGGCAAAAGAAAAAGAGGTGGATAAATGGCTTAACAATGAAGGTGTAATCAGACACCGGGGAAAGTTAGAAGCGCTCGTAAATAATGCAAAACATTTCGAATTGGAAGAAAACTTTAGCGATTTGTTATGGTCATTTGAGCCACTAAAAGAAAACAAAAAAGGAGTGGTGCCTACATTCACCGAGGAATCTACGGCCATGTCTAAAATGTTGAAGAAAAAGGGATTTAAGTTCACGGGACCTACTACCTGTTACGCGTTTATGCAAAGTTGCGGAATGGTAAACGATCACGATCCGACTTGCTGGAAGCATGATCTTTTCCCCTATTAAGATCCTATAAACAAGCATAATGAGAGATAATATTAGTAACACTTGGATTATTGGGGCGAGTAGCGGAATTGGAGCGGCCTTGGCTCAAGCCTTAGCGGTTGAGGGAGGTAATCTCTATCTTTCAGCTAGAAGCTCAGAGTCTTTGGTAAAGATTAAAGAGACGATTAACGCTGATGGTGGGCGGAGTAACGTAGAGTGTTATCCACTTGATGTGGTAAATCTGACAGAAGTTTCGGCAGCTGCTGAAGAAATTTTTCAGGAGGCGGGAA
>CAXGXL010000898.1:0-1714 GCA_964013555.1 uncultured bacterium | reverse complement strand
CTCCGAAGATTGTTTTTTTTCCGGTTTTAACTAAGGGAGGTCTGTTTTGGAGCTTGCGTTCTACCAACCCCATCGTTTGATAGAGTAGCTCTGGCACCGTTTTGGTGTTACCTAACCATAATTTCCGGTTGCGGTAGGATGAGAATAATACCGGGAAATCTCTCTTTTGAATGCGTCTTGTTTTCTTATCATCCGTCACTGGGTGCTCTTGGTTTTAATTCTTACTGAAAGAACTTCCTACCTAATTTGATAGCTGTATTGCAACCGGGTAACTTGCTTGTTACTAGCGCGGAGCGTAATGGAGCTGGTACGAGGTTCTTTTACAGTGGTCTTTATTAAATAAATACGTGAAGCAAAATGCAACGAGTTTTATTCCTGTGTTACGATTCTGGTCCGATCACCAAGCAGATAACCGCTCTCGCTAAATCTCTTTTACCTAAGGCGGAAATAGCTGTCCTTGTACAATTTCCCCAAACCCTGAAACATTACCGTCGTTTCGGAATTAATGCTGGCCTAATTCGGGCTCATTTGGGCTGGGAGCATGGAGCGATTAAGAGTGAACCCAACGGGAGTGAGCGGGTTTTGGGGAGTGAGACGGGGTTTGAGCACCTTTTAGAGTACGAATTCAAATTGGCGCCTGCGAATAAAACGGCATATCTCTCAAGTGCGACAATGATTGCGTCTCGATTTTCCCGTTTATGTGATGAGTTGTCTCCTACATTAATTTTTGTCTGGAATGGAAGTACACTTCCATGGAGTGTCTGCGCTGATGTCGCTAAGAAAAAGAGCATTCCGGTTTTCTTTCTTGAACGAGGTTTTTTTCGGAATTCGCTTTTCATCGATGCGAAGGGTGTCAACGCTAAGAGTGCATTTTACGAGAATCGAACTAGAGCGGGGACCAAAATTAGCAACCGAAATAGTTCGGGTTCATTGGCCTTGAAGGCTGAGTTACGCCGCACTTTTCGCCCTGTTGTTGATGATAATTGCACGCGTGATTTCAAGACCAGAGCTGATTTTGCTCGGTTTCTAGGAGTTAAATCGGATACGGTGTTTATTCTTCTCCCTGAGCAATTGGATACGGATACCAATATTATTTTGCACTCGAAACTATTTCCTACCAACAAGACCGCGATTGATTTTATCTTGGGGAGCTTGGATGAGAATCTAAAAGCCAAATGCACCATACTATACAAAAGGCATCCCGAGGGTAACGTGAAAGAGCCGTTGGAGGAGAACGACAATCTTAAAACTATCCAGATGATTGGCCTCGAAGAGCTCTTTCGGTTTACGGACATTGTAGTGACGCGGACGTCGAGTTTAGGTTTTGAGGCGTTATTGTTTGATAAGCCCTTGTTCGTTTTGGGCAACCCCATCTATTCTAGGCAAGGTTGTACAATCGATATCGATAATCAAAATCAATTTCGAGCTAGGCTATTGGAGGAGATAGATTCTGGCGGTGTTAATTCGAATCGGGAATCGGCCTTTTTGGGACTCTTGGAGTCACTTTACAGCCAAAACCATTTTTTTGGTGAAGGTCAGAATCTACGAGATTCAGGGCTTATAAATCAGATTCGAGTGGAGGAATTGATCGGCGCGGGGACAGCTCCCAGCCAAGGGCACAACCCTCTTTCCTTAAGAAAACCACTCCAAGAACTATCTTGGGGAGCACGACTCTTATGTCGCACCTTCAAAAATAGGCTCCTTGGCTCTTTGG
>CAXGXL010000897.1:0-1724 GCA_964013555.1 uncultured bacterium | reverse complement strand
CTTCATCGTCGTCTCAGGACCCAATGAAAGCCTACTCACCCCTAGTCACCTCCAAAGCATCTCTGATGTGGCCAAAGCACTGCGCTCGACCCCCGATGTTGATAGAGTCGTAGCACTTCCCGATTTCGTAAAAATTAGGCCAGGTGACGATAGTATTGTGCTAGAAGCCATTAGGGACACCATCCCCCAAGCAGGCGAAACCAGCCCCAGCGCATTACGCCAGTGGCAAGAATCGTTACTCGAAGACCCGATCTTAGTTCCGAACTTGTTATCCAAAGATGGTCAAGTCAGCACCATCCTAGTGGAACTGCGAGGCAATACGACTGATGTACGAGCACTGGGACCGAAACTCAATAAAATTAGGGACGTTCTGAGGACATTCGAAGGCACCAGCGACCTTCGGTTTTCGGACTCGGGAATGATCTCACTTCGCTCTGATTTCTTTGAGGCAATACTCAAGGACCAAAAATCAATTCTTCCCGTGGTCACCCTACTCATGCTGATTCTAATGGGACTCTTTTTTCGAAGACTGCACAGCGTAATTATCCCCTTTGTCGCAGCGGTCGTTCCAACCACCATGATTTTTGGGGTAATGGGTTATTTGGGACAGCCTATCGATATGGTTAACAATACGCTAACCACACTCTTGCCAGCGATCGCCTTAGCCGATGCCATCCATCTCTTGAGTCGATTTCACGAAGAAGCGCGAAAGCTAGCCGTACCTGGCCAGCGACTAACCACTATTCAACGTAAAACAGCTATCTCCAAGAGCCTAAAGGAGCTCGGAGCCGCTTGTTTTTTGACCTCACTAACTACTACCGTTGGGTTCGGCTCTCTGTATTTAGCCGAAATGAACGTCCTGCGAAGCTTTGGGCTTTACGCTTCTTTGGGTATTGTTTTCTCCTACGGCACTGTCCTTTTCGTTTTACCTCTCTTACTTTCCATAACTCGTGGCCAACCGGCCCCCGCCAAAGAAAATGAACCTGGAGAAGGCCACCCTTTGATTTCAAGAATTGCTCGATTTTCGTTGAAGCATCCCAAAATGGTTTTGACTCTAACGACCATCATAACCCTCATTTTCGTTTTCTTCTCATCCAAGGTAATAGTCAACAACAGCCTGACGAACATTTTACCCTATAACCACAAAGTTGCAGACGCCAATGCCATCGTGAATTCAAAATTAGGAGGCATTGTCAGCTATGAAATTGACTTTCAATCCAACCAGGAACTCCTCAAGAATCCCCAATTTCTCCAAGCCATGCAAAAAAGCGAGGCCTGGATAAGGCAGAACCCGAGCGTTCGAACTGTCATCAGTCCTGCCAACTTTATTGCTCAATCAGCCCATGCCCTTACCGGCGTGAACAAGATTCCAGATAACCCCGGATTGATTGCTCAACTCTACCTCCTTCTCGACAGCCACGAAGAATTAGAGCAATTTCTCGATTTCGACTTCAAGCGAGCGAGAATGGCCATCAGAACCCAAGATCAAGGAGCCAATATTTTTGGCGCTTTCGAAAAAAAGCTAAGAACTCACCTTGAGGAAGTGTACAGCGACTTTCCCGTAGAAGTGGAGCTCACCGGAGCTGCCGTAATGGCATATCAAGGTATTAATAATATAACCTATGATTTACGCCGTGGTCTAATCGGCGCTTTCCTTATCGTTGCGCTCATTATCGCACTCGAATTCAAGAGTATAATTATGGTATTCATTTCTCTTGTCGCCA
>CAXGXL010000896.1:0-1730 GCA_964013555.1 uncultured bacterium | reverse complement strand
TCCAAGCAATTTTTCTTCACACCACTCCAGCCCGCCGTCGAAAGAGTTAAAGTAACGAACTCCTCCCTCCGAGCTTGAAGGCAGCCCACCCTTATACATGCTGTCGAGCACCCTCTCAGAGGCCTCCGCAAAAAGAAGCACGGTTCCTTGTGCCTCGCAGCGGTTTCGGAGCTTAAGCAAGTTAGTGACTACCGAAGAGTCGACGTCCATAACCCGTCGAAAGTCCAGGATGACAAAGCGGCGAGGTCTCCCATCTTCGCTCATAAGGAGCTCATCGGTCAATTTAGAGAGCCGGCCCGCGGTCGCGAAAAACAAATACCCCTGAAGTTCAAGCCCATAAGCTTGCTCCCCCCACCGAGACAGTTTCTCCTCAACTTCGCGGGAACGGTCAATACGGGATTTCAGTACGGACATATCCCCGCGCATACGAACAATCGGAAGCTTGGAATAGGACCATGTGAAAAGAGCAACACAGAGCAAGAGCCCAACTCCAATTCCCGGCATGAAGCCCAGGGTAGCCATCGTCAGGAGAATCACAATGATGACCAACCACTCGGACTTCGGGATTGAAGTGCGCGTTGACCAGCCCCAGTCACGAAGAAGCTCAATGCCCATATACATCAAAAGGCCTGCGAGCAAGTACATGGACAATAGCTGAAGAAGCAATTCGACAATGACAAGCCCCAGTAGACACATCGCACCTACGGTGAAGCCAACGAAGCGTCGCTTTGCGCCCATCTTCACGCCGAGTAGAGTATTAGCCACGCCTGCGAACCCTACCGGACCGCCGAAGATTCCGATAGCGGTGTTGGCTAGTCCCGTCACGCGCAGGTCGCTGTCCACATCAAAATCTTTTCGTGCCGCCAGCTCTAAACCGCTTAAGTTCAGCAAGAAAGCAATGGCATGAATCATTGCCGCGCCCAAGAGCACGGGAAGGAGAGCAGGGAGAACGCCCCACTCCACCTGAGCGAAACTGGCCAGGCTCAGGCTCAGCTCTTGACCATCAGCAGAACCGAGTGCAGCTATCCAGCCCATAGAACGTGCCTCCTCTAAAGAGGTCTCTGTGAAAAAGCAGTAAAGATGAAAAAGGAGGATGGCCGTGATGGTCCCCCCAGGCGCGGCCAAAAAGTGATCTACCCTGGAAAGTAAGACAAGAAAAAGTATCGCAAAGATCACCGCTGGCAACCAGATGCTCAGGAGCGCAGGCTCAGTTAGTCTTTGCAGGGTCGACAAGTCCAATTGACCGCCGATTGCGACGACAAAGCCCCCCATTAGAAGCAACCACCCCGAACCGGCGAGGAAGCCTGCAACCACCGGGAAGGGCAAGAGGTGGACGAAATGGCCCAGGTTAAACCGCCCCAAAAGCCAAAAGAGCCCACCGGTCATGATGGTAGAAATAGAATAGATTGCGATAGCTGTGACTACCTTAGCTTCAAGATTGCTCCCCCCCATACCAGCGAGGGTTCCGAGGATGGCGACGGCGACGATAACCAATCCAGCCTCCTGAACGTTAACGACCGTATTCGGGTAGCTGGCCTTCCATGCAACCAGCATCGAGAGCACCCCGGTTGCCGCCAGTACCAAAGGAACACCGAGCCCAAGCATCGAAGCCAACTCGCCTGGAAACATAAGAGCCGCGAACGCCGCCGCCTGGCCGACAACGAAAAATCCAATGGTGATACCGCTGAGCAGCTCGCTCACCAGGCTCGAAAAGGTTCTAGACTCAGAAG
>CAXGXL010000895.1:0-1731 GCA_964013555.1 uncultured bacterium | reverse complement strand
ATACCAAAGAAATAGCTACTAAAACACCCTTTGAATTGCCGAAGGTACTTCAAGAAAAATGCATCTTTTAAACGTCAAAGCTTGAGGTGCCCTGCCCTTTGAAAATCGAAGCTTCGTCAAGGTGAAGGGAATTGAATCCGAATCGCTACCTTGTCTATTTACGCATCGACTAAGCGCCGTAGCGTAAAGCGAACGGTCCCATTTATTAATTCAGCTTTATTTACGGCATGTTAGAAAATTCCAAATTAACATCAATTTTAATAACCCAAATCATCTACTGCCCCTAATGTACCCTTGGGTAGATATGCGCCTACTCACGGAGGCTCTATGACTTTTTTTCTCAATTGGTTTCGGCCATCTCCCCCTTCTCCCCCTCCGGGAGCATTGACGACCCACTCCACGGAGTCCGCCGATTCTCCTCCAACACCGCCAAGCGAAGACACCTTTGTCCCAGATCCCGCTAACCCTGCAAATGTCGCCACCGCCTCGAGCGGAGTAGGGAGCCTCACACCACCTCGGGAGTACGACGCAAGTTCTAATATCAGCTTTCGCGGGCGAATTCCTGAAACCTGCCCGGAAACCAAACAAGCGCTCTTGGAATTAAGCGATCCCAGCACACTCCAAGGCTTAGAGGATTTTGAAAAGCGAATCGAACAAATCGACCAGATCTTCTTGAACACCCAAGATCCTCGCGGGGTCTTTACTTCTCTTTATCGAGTTATAACCAACAAAGCTGCCGAATCCGTGCGAGCGGGGCAATATCAAGATAACGACTGGGGAGCCGAACTCACGGTCGACTTCGGCAAGCGCTATCTTGAAAATCTTTACGCTCACCTACAAGGAAGTCGAGTTGATGCCGGTTGGAAACGCTACTACGATCTAGCGGACAACCCCAATGTCGATCTAAAACGCGTCGTGGCGATGGGAGCCACCATTCATTTAGTCGTTGATCTTCCCGCAAGCCTTGCAGCCATAGATAGCTCCCCCCAACGCCGAGAAGACTTTATGCAATTTGGCAATATTCTTCTCGAAGATTATCCTGAAATGATTGCAGCTTCACAACACGGACACCAGGTGGATATGTCGGATCTTTTTGATCTCTATTTTGCCGGAGATCTCATCGACGCTCGTCATGGTGAAGGCACCGCAACCCGCTTCGGTTTTCAGACCATTCGCAACAAAGCCTGGACTTTTGGCCAATGGCTCCAAGATAACCGGCGTCTCGCAGCGGACGTTGAAATCACAATTTCATGGAGAACAATCGATGGAATTCTAGCCGGAATGGACGCAGCAAACCTGCTCTAGAGTTTACTCGGCCTTCGATTGACTCAACAACCAATCAACAATGCTAGCACTCCAATTCCCATTGAAAAAGGGAACGTGGGAACCACTTTCGATCTTCCAAAGACTCGCTTGCCGCCCTTGAGGACAATTTTGGTAATTGAACGTACTAGTATCCGTACCGGGTAAGTCGACTACAATATCCGCAGCGGTTCCCTCCTCCACAGATACATCGCATCCATTGCGCTCTGCCCACCTAGCTACTGCTTCCTCTGCTCCTGAATACCCGGGCTGTGGCCAGGTAGGGTCATCCCAACACGCCGATTCGAGGCCGCAAAGAAAAGCCTCCATCCAGTTGCCCTGCGACGCCTTCGGTGCAGCCGCCCAACATGCCGCGTTACATTGGTCTTCATTTGCTACAGAATCGCATCGCTCAAAGCAACTCCACAT
>CAXGXL010000894.1:0-1733 GCA_964013555.1 uncultured bacterium | reverse complement strand
TCTCTTCCGCACTCACAATGGCTCCCTCGATCAAATCGACCTCAGGACCTGAACCCAACCAGAGTAATGTAATTAAGAGACTCGTCATGTTTTTTTCTTTCTAATTTCTCATCGGCGGCTCTAAGCGGTGATATTCCCCTTGGCGCCATTGTTTAAGCCATTTCTTGTAAGTCTTAGAAAATCGAGAACCATGAATGCCCCCGGGAAGTGCCGTAAGAATTCCATCATCACTAAAATCGCAAATCATCCGATAGGCAGGCCCGATAACAACCTCACCATCGATTGCGGGAATTACTGCTCCTTGGCAAATAGTACCGATGGATCCCCCTAGGGATTGAGTCCCCTCGTCAAAACCGAAAACGCTGGGAAGACCGCCAAAAGCCAAATGGGGCATATCAAATTGCTGTACTTTACCCCATGGTAGAAGATCTACTTGCTCTAGATTCGCTACCAAAGCGGCCAATTTTTTTGCCCTGCCTGGAGTCCAAAACGAGGAGCTCCCAATAAGTCGATCGATTGCACTGCACCACCAATGAGCCAACTCGGTTTTCCGAAGCATATTGTGCATCCAATCTCCCCCCAATTCATCGGCAAGCACGCAAAGGGCTGCCCGATAAACCAGCTGAAAACAATGCGCGCCTTGCGAAGCCGGCCCATAGCCGAAATCCCAACCATTCAATTTCAAACGAATTGGCCCCCACGGAAGGAGGGGATACAATACAGGCAAAATTGCCTTAGCTTGCCCTGAGATCACATCCAATTGAATGCCTGCCATGGTTTCGGCCGTATGCTCACTGCCTGCGTATAGCAACTCTTTAATTCTTTCGTAGCGATACAAAGGTTGCGCAAAAGTAGCAAGCGTCCCACCATCGGGCGCAAGGCGCGCCTCGTTAGCACTCACAACAACCGCATTCTGCCCTATGGTTCTCGGCAACGACTTCCCGGTGTACAAGCCAGTCCATTGCATACTTCCGTCAGCTTCTACCGGATAAAGGCCGCTCCAATCTTGACTTCGTTTCGGTATGCTACCCAATTGACAATAACCGATTTGCCCCCCTTTATCCGCCAGTACAAAATGCAAACTCAAAGTGTGGGCTTTCTCCAATATCTGCTGAGCTTCACCCACAGAACCACAAAAAGGTAGCCGCATAAAAGCACACATGCCCTCCTCTGGCCTATGGGAACCAGACCAGCGGTTAGCAAGAACCAAAGCGCTTTCACTAGCAGGCGCCTCCAGGGAGCCCCGACTCGTTTCCCGAAAGGTTAGGTGCTTGGGGGACTGACCGCGACGCTCAATCGCAACGTGACGCTTAGAAATAGGTTCTAGAGCCCCTCCCCGAACAACGTTCTCACCTTGAACACGTTCAACAAAAAAATCGGAATTATCCGCAACTGCAAACGTGCCACTCCAAGCCAAAGAGGAATTCCGTCCAACCGCAATTCCTGGAATTCCCGGAATCGAAGCCCCAAGCCAATACTCGCTTGCAATTCGGACTCGCACTTCTAGAAAAAGAGCCGGCAATTGATTGATTTGAAGATGAGGATCTCCACACAAAATAGGCATGCCTGATTGAGTTCGAGTTCCATCCACGGCCCAAGCATTACTTCCACCACCGCGACCAAACGACTTCGAAGACAATCCCCAATCCGGATAGGACTCTATGGCTTGACACAACCAGGGTTTCCACCCCTCTAAAAACGGCTCGAACATTGCTTCGAGAAGTTCGCAGTTC
>CAXGXL010000893.1:0-1736 GCA_964013555.1 uncultured bacterium | reverse complement strand
CGTTTATCGACAAAGTCCATGTGAGCGAAAAAAGCAAACACGTTGGTACAAAATTGGGCACGGTCCCATCCCGGTGGGGCTTTTTGGGTTATCTCAAGCAACGCATCCAACAACAATTGACCCGCCTGGTGAGCAATGGCAATCAATCCATTTCGATTCACACCACAAAGCGTGTCAAACGCCGTGCTCTTTTTCTTCGAGGCACTCGGCACAAAGGCATGACCACCACTCGCCGAGAAGTCAGCGAAATTATCTCCCCTTCCAAAGTTGTCCGGCGCTTTGCGGGGCTTACTTTAACTTACCAATACGACCATACCAGACTCCGAAAAAGAACAGCCAACAAACTTATAAAGAGATTAAATAAGATAGTGGGAACCTCTTTTCCGAAGTCGGCGGCAACATCGAAAACGCAACAGAGAAGCATCGGACTCGAACGTACCTTGTGGACTCAAGATTTCTCTCGTTTAGCCAAACTTGAACCTGATGTTATCCAGCGGGCTTGCCGCCTCAGTGGAGCCTCGAAATCGCAATTAAGGAGCCTTGTTCACCGAATACAAAACGCAGCCACTGTCGATGATAAAGCATCTCTCGTTCAGGTATACATCAAAAAAACCGGCCTTGTAGGTTTTGGTGCCATTGTGCGATGTCTAGAAGATAGTCCCAAGAAAATACGCAAACAAAGTTCTCGCGCAATCTACACCAAGACAACTAAGACTGCCGCTACCCTGGCTTTTCGATATCAAAAACCAATTTCAGGCAATGAAAATATCCGTGCTTTACATCGTAGGATTAAGTCAGTCAGCCGAGTTCTAGATAGGATAGATCAAGCTCTACGCTACCTAGCCGACGACCCTCTATTGGAAAAAAAACCAAAAATGTCCCATTTTGAGGCGCTAACACGCGCGCGTGGTCAAATGCTTCGAGCCATCAGCATCGACCATTTGTCGCCCGATGAATTCAAGAGTCTCGAGTATGGTCTTCGCCGTCACCGTTCGAGATGGCGCCGGTTGTACGGCCGCCCCGCTTCACTGAACTTCATCTCGAAGGCCTGATACGCATTGCTTGCAGCGGTGATTCTGCTTGCTGAATTCCATCTACTCAAAGCAATCTACGAACGTTCAATCATACTCCGAAGAAATTCCGGAAAGATTCCAATAGCGAAGGAGTCGCAGGCTCAGGCTCTCCTTCTTCAGACACACTAGCCGACTGAAGTTGGCTTTCTATTTCCCTTACTTCCTTATCCACTTCACGGTCAGTTGCGGCGGACGAATTTGTGAACACCCGGCCATTTGAATTAACTGCCTTGAACTTATCATGCAGACAACGTGCTCCATCTGGGGCAACCGTCAAATGAACGTGTGTATTATCAAAATCAGCAACGTCGGAATGAAACAAATCATGGGACGGATGATGGCGTTGGGGGTTGCCCAAGATAGAGCATACATCCCTACCCGCCGGGTTCACTCGTCGGTTCAACTCGCGTATTTCGTTTCGATCCGTATAAATTGTCATCACCAACCTATCGGATGCACCGGGATAGGGGTGAAACTCGTATTTAGACACTGCTCCACCCTCGAATTGCACCGCACCGGCGTTCGCTGATTGAAGTAATCCAGCCAAAACTAGCAGAGTACCAATAATACACCCAGAGCGAGAGTAATGTGAGCAGGGCCGGTTTTGAATCGTATTCAAGCTTAATTCACCTGGAGCAAAAGGATTGACATCCCAGGTTTTAG
>CAXGXL010000892.1:0-1740 GCA_964013555.1 uncultured bacterium | reverse complement strand
AAGGGCGGCTCGCAATAATCGCGCTTTGGGTCTTATGCTCGATAAAATCGTTGGGCGGATTAGTGAAATGACGGCTCTTCATTTCGAAAAGGACGTTTTACCTCTGTTTAGGGGGCCGATGACTGCCTCCCTCCATTTAAAGGACATTGCTCAATTACCCAAGTTGCTTGAGCGAAGCAAAGCCGGATTGCGTGATTCAGTCGGAGTGATGCTGAATATGTTCCACATTGCTATTACGGCTGAAGTGCAAGATGCCGTTGGGCTCAAGAAACTCTTGTCTGGGTCCAAAGATGAATTAGCTAAGCGTGGAACCAAGATTCGCGTGCTCAAAGAGGTCATTGCAGGAAAAGAAGCATTGATTTTTGAGCCAGACCGAAAAACTCCCAATGTGGGTTGGGCGATGGTGGAAGGCCACTATATTTATTGCGCAGGGCCAGGGCGGTTGCGCCAGACTATCGAGCATCTGCTTGGAGCGCAGGGAACGCTTCAGAAAGAATTGGGCGAGAGCGTTGGGGGAGGACTCGCAGCCGAAGCGGGCGCGAGTGTGATTGTATTGCGCACCGAGCAGGTCGCGGCCAGAGCAATGGACATTGTGCAAGCCTTTAGCAAGGGTAAGAAAACACTTGGACTTTCGGTTGCTGTTAATCAAGTGACTAATTTACTCAATACTTTGGGTGATATCGGATTATCTGTTCGCGGCGAAAAGGATGGGATCCGGGTATTGGTTCGCGAGCAATTGCAATGACTGACATAGCCCTAGGCGCTAGAGGAATCTATAAGCATTATTGGGATGGCGACCGAAAAAACTCGGTATTACAGGATATCCACTTAGAGTTAGGTGTAGGGGAAACCGTAGCGTTAGTAGGCCGTTCTGGTGCAGGAAAAACATCTCTATTGAATATTTTGGGAGCTTTGGATCCTGATTTCGAAGGGGATGTTAGTGTCGGTGGACACGTACTTCGTGAAAAAAATGATACAGAACTGGCGAGTTTGCGAAACAAGTATCTTGGCTTTGTCTTCCAGGGATTTAACCTATTGCGACACAATTCAGTGCTAGAAAATGTTTGGTTGGCTGGTCGCTTTTCTCCCGAGGGGGTGTGCGAGAAGCGAGCACTTAAGTTGATAGAGCGAGTTGGCTTAGAAGGAAAACAAGGGCAACGGCCCGCCACACTGTCTGGAGGTGAGCGGCAACGAGTAGCCATTGCTCGGGCTCTTTATAGCGGCCCCAAGGTTGTTTTGTGTGACGAGCCTACTGGCAATCTAGATTCTGCCACTGCTGGGGATATTCTTGAGCTCTTTGGAGAGCTAAGCAATGAGGGGGTGACGTTCTTGGTTGTTACCCATGACGATAAAGTTGCTGATATTGCTCATCGTACTTTGCAGTTAGTCGATGGAGTGCTTCAATGAAACGGGGTGGATTGATACGAGGTGCTTGGCGAGATCTCATTTCTTCGCCTCGTCGCTCTTTGGTGTCAGTGTTGGGTATTGCTCTTGGTGTGGCAGTTTTTCTGGTCATCGTGGGCTTGGGGTATGGAGCTCGGAATGCAGTTTTGAAGAAAGTGGTGCAGGAGCTTCCGGTAGACCATATCGAGGTACTTCCTCGAAGTATCGATTTGGGAATTATTAAGTTAGAAACTGGATCTCTTTTTGGGAATGCGGGGTTAAGCCCGAAGACTGTTAGTCAGTTAGAAGAACTTGAAGGAGTGGCAGCGGTTTACTCTAAACTGGAAGTTAAGTTAC
>CAXGXL010000891.1:0-1747 GCA_964013555.1 uncultured bacterium | reverse complement strand
GAGTGGAAGTGCCTAACTTCGAATCGCCGGTTTTTCTAGAGCACCTTAAGGGAACGTCGGGATTGCCCACCGTATGGATAATCGACGAAACCGGTAAAACGATAAAACAACTCTCCGGAACATCCCCACAAGACGTAGCAGACGAACTTAATGCACGAGTGGGATGCGAGAAAACCCATGTGCCTCAACCCCAAAAACCCTAGCTACGAATATAGCATCCAATAAATCAACACGCCGGTAACGGAAACATAAAGCCAAATAGGAAAGCAAATACTGGCAATTTTGCGATGCTTGCCTATTTGGTCCTGCCATCCTCGATACAAAGTAATCAAAGCAAGCGGAATGATAATCGCTGCTAGGATAATGTGACTAATCAATACAAAATAATACACTTCACTATAGTCACCGGCGTATTTCTTAGGGCCATCTTTAAACCAATGGTAGATGACATAACTTACCAAAAAAAGCGACGAGGTCCCAAAGGCGGTGAGCATTACATTTTTGTGGAGATCAATACGGCGAAGTCGAATTAGAACAAATCCTAGCACCAATAAGAGAGTCGTGAGACTGTTCAACGAAGCATTCACCAGAGGCAGCATCGATACATCAATGCTACCAGCAAGCCCTTCGGGGCGTGGACCAAGAATCAAAAAAGCCACCGCCGCACTCACCACAACGGAAACAACATAAATAATCCGTAGCCAAAAGCTATCGCGTTTTTCCTCGGCTCTACCCGTCGTAGCCATCTTCAGACCTCCTAGGACGGCGGGTGTATAACTTTTTGATCCGAAAATGACAATCCACACCAAAGGTACTGAAAAATAAGGGTTTTGGGGCATGTACTCTAGCTCTTGAACTCGTTTCGAACTACAAGCCCTTATGAATACGGCTTCTCCTATTGGGATTTTTGACTCCGGCGTCGGGGGATTAACGGTTGTACGAGCAGTACACGACATTCTTCCCCACGAATCGGTCCTCTATTTGGGCGATACCGCCCGGGTTCCCTATGGCACCAAAAGCGCTGCGGTAGTAGAACGCTACGCCCTTAAATGCGCAAATTTCCTCAAAAGCCAAGGCGCTAAGGCTATTGTTATCGCGTGCAACACCGCCTCAGCGGTTGCGGTCGAGGCTATCCGCACCACCTTTCAGATCCCTGTACTCGGGGTTATTGTTCCAGGAGCTCAAGCAGCTTGCGCGGCCAGCCAATCCGGTCGAATCGGGGTCATTGGTACCCAAGGAACAATCGACAGTGGGAGTTATCAACGAGCCCTCACATCGCTGCGCCCTCAGGCCAACATTTTCCCCAAGGCCTGTCCACTATTGGTTCCATTAGCTGAAGAAGGCCTCATCAACCATCGTGCAACGCGGATCTTGGCTCAAGAGTACCTTCAAGCGCTTCTAGCCCAAAAAATCGATACCTTGGTGCTCGGCTGTACGCACTACCCACTTTTGCAACCGCTTCTTGAGGAAATATCCGGCGAATCGGTCAATGTACTCAATAGCGCCAAGGCCGTTGCTCAATCGCTCCAAAGCCTCCTGCACGACCATAATTTGGCCAGTGACTCCAAGATACATGAGGATAGGTTTTTCTCTACGGACACAGCGACCCGATTCAAGAAAGTCGGCAGAGCTTTCTTGGGAGAGAGCATCCACGATGTCGAAGTCGTGGATTTATAGCCAATACGATCAACAAAAAAAGCGAAACTCTATCCACAAAGACAAGATTCAACCTAAGCATCCGGCGCGC
>CAXGXL010000890.1:0-1747 GCA_964013555.1 uncultured bacterium | reverse complement strand
TATTGCAGAATTCTCAATGCCTCTTGATTTTGACGGTAACCAGACATCCCCGCTGCAACCCAATCTAGGAGAGTGCTTTCGAATTGACGATGGTAGAGTGAGCTTTAACCCGAGCTCATTTACTCAAGAAGTTCACCGTACCGTCCAGGCTCGACTACCATCCGCGCTCACCCCCGTATTAGCGGAACTACTCGCAGACATAGCTGAATATAAATTTCTCGATCAGCATCCCCAGCTCGCCGACGAAATGAAAAGCTCTAGTATCTTTAAGCTCTACCCGGTAAAGCTCGACTTCTTATTTCAGGACCTGTCTCGGTATTTCATCCAAAGCACTAAATCCTTTCGGCTTTGGGCCAACAAACCAGAGCGGCACAATGCCACAGTAGAATCACTCGTAAAACAAGGTGCCGCTAAAAGCTCCGCGCAGGAAGCCGTTAAACTAGCTATTCAAGAATTTAGGGCCCTAGAACAAACAACCTACGCCCCCAAACTCCAATTTAATCCAACTCCATCCGGGATTCAGATCAACGAATTTACGCGGGCAACGCTGAATTTTGCGAGTCTCCACGGGACGCTAATGCGAGCCTACCAAGAGCTCGACCAAATTGTCCCGCTCCACCTGAAATTGGGCACCTTCAAGGTGCTCTTATTGGTCGCAACTGGGGTTTTCTTTGAAGCAAACCCCACAAAACACCTATGGCGAGTAGATGAATTCATCGATCTGCAGTTCTTGCCTCTATGCAGAAGCCTGGGTTCCATAAGGCATTCGGGCTAAAGCAGCGCGATAACCTTTACGAGACGCCCTGAGCCTCGAGCCGTTTCAACTCTTGGACCCATTTTTTGCGTTCCTCTTCGCCCGTTCGCGGATTGGGCAAAAGGCTTCGTCTGGTACAATTCATGAGCGCCTGCAGCGTTTGGTAGCGCCGAGTATCTCCAATAGCAGGAGAGATATGGTCCGCCGCAATCTCAAGAATCCGTGTCAAGGTGAGCCTTCCCTGCGTGGCGTGGGCCATCAACTCCGAACGCATCGATGCGAAACTCGCCGCAGAGAATCCCTCGGTAGAAGCCATCAAGGACTTCATCGACCCCTCATCGATCTCCCCTCCAAAAACCTTTTGAACCATCCAGTGAATAAACGCTTCTCGCTCTTCACCCTCGGGGTCCAAAATAGGAATGATAAGATCTCCAACCCGCCCAGGTCGTCGGATATCGGGCGAGAGCAGATGGATACGGGCGGTCATTAGTAGCCATATTACCCGACCGCGCAACTTGGGGTCAGACATCATAGCCTGAATCTTTCCGGTTAGTCGACGTTCAGTATCATGGGTACCTGCTCCCACCCCACCAAATTGAGTATCCGCTTCATCAACGAAAATAACCACTTTATTGAGAGCGCCCAACACCCGTTGCAAGCGCTCCAACAAGACATCCGTTTCGCCAAACCACTTGCTACGTATGCTCTTTAGAACAAGCACCACCATGTCCAATTCGGCAGCCACCGCTTCGAAGATGAAGGTTTTTCCGGCACCGATGGGTCCGCATACCGCGGCACCGGGAAGAGCCGAGCCATCCGATGACCGAAAACGAGGCATCAATTCTCTCCGAATAAACCCCTTGAGTTGGTCGTAGCCAACCACATCCTCAAGGCTATGGGACGGTTTCTTGAACTCCACCACGTCTTCGCCGAGTTGACTCTTTACGTGGGCTTCCACTTTACGGATCACGCTCATTGGTTCAATAGTTTTGT
>CAXGXL010000889.1:0-1751 GCA_964013555.1 uncultured bacterium | reverse complement strand
GAGAAGTCATAAGCACTAGCCCGATTCCCCTGCCTAGCCGAACCTAAATTACTTTTATAAAACAGAGGCTTAAGAATCCCCGACAAAAACCGGCGCCCTAATCTACCAGCTCATAAGCCAAACGAAAAATACGAAGAAATAGTCCATTCGAAATCACATTGGAGTCAGCCAGCGTTAGTGCCAACCTCTACCATCGGTGATTCCTCTCGATGGCTGCCCGAAAAGGTCTAATCGCCGCAGACCTATTTAACTGGTTTTCAGACTCCACTTAGATGGTAGAATCAAAAAAAACTTGAACAGAGCCTCAAGAATGCTCTAGCGAAAGCCAATAGAGACATCATTTAACACGAAAGGCGTGTTCATTATGAACCAAAGACAGTGCAACAAAAAAATTGGTATTATGGGATTACTTCTGGGTTGTTTTCTGGGGGGAAACGCTCATGCCTACACCTCGATGGGCTATGAACTTGAGTTTCACTATACCAAAACGGTCCAAAAGGATTTTAGCTACGATCACGTTTTCTATAGAAGCCCAAACTTTGAGCTTAAAGCCGAAGTAGTTCCTCGTGGCGCGATAGAACTTGCATCTAGCGTCATTCGGTCCGCCGCTGACGTTCCACGACATGTAATGATACTTCAAAACGCCAAGCAAATAACGCTCCATACGGGTAAGGCACCAAAAATCAAGAGTGTATCTCAAATGGCGCAGTTCCTGGAAAACGACCCTACCGGCGTCCTCAAGAGTTCTTATAAAGTGGATTACGTCCTCGATAGGGATAGCGCAGATCCGAATAAAAAGTTTGCAATTATCCCTATCGAGCATGGGGTAAGGATTGCATGGAGTCCTCAGCTTACTCTGGTTGGCCCAGCCGACGAATTTGTTGGAGAACCATTAATCATAGAAGACGTTGCGGTCGACAAGAGGGGGAGTATTGAAGAAATAATCAGTTACACCTATTGCGTAGGTGGGGTTGAGTTTGCAGCGGATAATGGCAGAAAAGAAGCCAAAGAATACGTCCCCTTTTTAGCTAAAGCCCAGAACATCAAAGAATGGATACCACTTAGCGCCATAGAACAAGCATGTGACATACCCAATGATAATAAAACGAGAGCGAAGTGGAGAGAGGGTGTAGAGACAATCTTAGGGTGGTCCGATGGCAGCATCAAAGAAGCAATCACCCGCGACCCCGAACGAGGAAATCAACCAGACTTTGAAAATGATTACCTCACCTATGACAAAAAGGGAGGTGATTTAATGATTGAAATTAGAACCGCCAGAAGGCTTATCTCTATCATGACCCTCGATAGAAGAGCCTTGCAAAGTTACCTTCAGTGCATGCTTGAAGACCAAGTGAACCACGGCGGTTGCGTAACTACCGCAACAACTCCGAGAAGGAAGACACCCTCGTCCTCCCCCAAGAAGAAGTTCACCTTCTAAAGGTAAAAGGAACAACTCCTTCAAACTCAAAGCAATTCTTGTACTGCCTGAGAAATGAGAAAGAGCCTCCACCGGCACCAATTTGCCTTGAGCAAGTATCTACCTTCATTCCGTCCAACAAGTGTCTCGTTTTCTTTACACTCACATCCTCGAGCGACTAATAATCCACACACAGATAATGTGACACTAAACCAATAATCTCCAAAAGATGTTTATTAACAAACCCTTAGGCAACATACTGCTTTTGGCTTAGCTCTTGCTTAGTACAACTTCGTAACATCAAACTATTTCGGAGGTATCCGTGCTTCATTCC
>CAXGXL010000888.1:0-1758 GCA_964013555.1 uncultured bacterium | reverse complement strand
AAGCCTTTGGAATAAAGGTGCGTACCATTTGCTCCGCCTGTTGCCTATCAGGCAGACCCGAATCGGGCAACTCACCAGTGTAGACCTCAAGTTCGTTGTGGCGTACCGATGAAAACAACTCTGACAATCCTGCTTCGGCAAGGAATGCGTAACGCTCCCAGGCAACTGTGGTCAAGGGATTGCCGCTGGTGTCGTTGGTGAAACCCGATGCACCAGGTGGATCCGTAGGCAAGAGCTTCATCACCAGAGAGGTCTCAGCCGTCGTCTGCTCGGCTTCACGGATTGCTACCTTTAGGTCGAAACCAAGCATCGAGCGCAACGAGTGTCGAAACTCGATGGCAGAGAGTCGCCGTACGCGGAATGGTCCGGGCTTAGCTTTGATGGAATCGATAAACCGTTGACGGTACCACTTGTCGAAAATTTCAAGGTCAGATTCAGCTGGACGCACCTTTATCTCCTCCGGCGGCATATCCCCACCCACCAGCGCATCCCGTACCTTACCCCAGACCTGGAAGTCATCCGTGACCTTTTGCCCCTTAGCTAGAAGCTTCGTAAAATCGATTTTACCCTTAACCTTCTCCCCTCCGTGACACTCAAGGCAATGACGTTCAAGCAAGCCCCTAACTTCAACATCAGGAGATACAGCAAGTCCTAGCGAGAGACACGCCAGCGAGAGAAATGAAACAAACAGACTTACACCATGCCTCATGTACTTGAATAGTACTAAGGTCCAAAATTGGCCTCGTGAAACTTCATCAACTGCAACCCCTTTTGGGCGTAGATTTCACGAGCGGAATGCCCTACCCCCGGAACTGTGAGCACCTTGTGGGCGATGCCGAGAGATTCCAGATGCTTGGAATACTTTAGGTTGTCCTCGTAGTTAAAACCCTTCGTACCGACCCATAGAAGAATCGGTGGCGTCCTGACCGTCGAGTTCTTCGCTTGTTTTTCTGCCAAGTCCCATGCGTTGTATCCAAGGGGAAGAAAACGAAGTGTATCACTCTCCCATCCCTCATTTTCCTGGATGCGTTTCTCAGGACCGTAACCCGAGCCACCCGGGGCTGCTGAACACCACAGTTGCGGATGCTTGAAAAGTATTCGAGTGGTGCCGCGGCCTCCTTGAGAAAAACCCTCGACGGCCCGACCCTTGCGCCCGGCAATGGTGCGGTAGCTCTTGTCGATGTGGGGAATCAGTTCATTCACAAAGACATCTTCGCCAAGACCATTTTCCTTTCTTGGGAAATTGTACCAGCTCATTGGTCCGCCGTTGGGAAAGACATACAGGGTGGGCCGCAGTTTGCCAGCGCGGATGGCCTTGTCCACAAATGTAGCTAAGGCAATGCTCTTGTTCTCGCCACCGGGCCGGCCTCCATGCAGGTGGTACACCACCGGATACCTCTTGGACTTTTTCGACTCATAGCCAGGAGGCAGATAAATGTGGTAACCCACTGAAATGCCCATCGAAGGGCTCTTGAAGGTGGCATGACGCAGACCTGGAGCCGTCCGCTCCAGCACTTTGGGATGCGCGGGTGAGACCCAACTGAATGGCCGCAGGGTTTTAGTGCTCTTCTTGGTATTCTGCGAAAGCTGCCCATACAAAGGCAGGGTGCATAGAACGATCGTGAATAGTTTTAACAAAAGAGAGAATCTCATAATCGTCGAATCCAATTTATGGAGGGGGCATATTCCAAGACTTATAAAAGAAGTCCATTACCACATCAGTCAGTTCTGAGCCTTTAGGCAATGGAGGTAGACCGG
>CAXGXL010000887.1:0-1765 GCA_964013555.1 uncultured bacterium | reverse complement strand
CCCGTGGCAATTCGGTTGATTGGCACGCCTTTTTTGGAAGCAAGAGCCACTCGAGGCTCGCTTTGCCTACCTATGCTTTTCAGCGGGAGCGCCATTGGGTCGAGGTGCCTAAATACCTGGGGGCTGCTTTGCCAGGGCAGTTTGAGGCGGCCTCGGATTTAGGGGGCATCTTTTTTGTGCAGCCCGATGGTGGGTGGCAGCATTTTATTTCTATTGGTCCCTCTCATCAGAATTATCTTTCCGACCACATCATCCACGGGCGCTTGATTGCGGCTGGGGCGTTTCACCTTGGGGTGGCATTGGCTATTGGTGAAGAGCATTGGGGGCGGCAGGGCTTTTCGATTCAGCAAGTTCAATTCATGCGTCCCCTTATTGTGGATAAGGACCAAACTCTTGTTGTTCAGATAAATCCCAACAAACAAGTAGACTCCTACGGCTTTAGAGTGATGTCCATGGGAGAGGAAGAGGGCGAGTGGTACATTTACGTGGAGGGAACCTATGCGGTGGGAGAGCAGCCCGAACCCGCAGCGGGAACCTTGTCTGAAATTCAGGCTCTGTGTCAGCGTCAAGTGGATGTCCAAAATCACTACGAGCAATTAGCCCAGGTCAAAATTGTATGGGGACCCTTATGGTGTTGGACCGAGTCCGCATTTGGTCGCCAGGACGATGGGGGAGGTGGCTTGGTGGCGCTTTCTCCACCGGAGGGTTGCACCTGGGGGAATATTCCTTTGCACCCGGTGGCCATCGATAATGGCTTTGGCGCCTCCCGAGTTGGCCTAGAAGAAGTCGAAGGGCAAGATGCAACGCCCCAGCTTCCGTTTGCGGTAGATAGCATTGCGCTTTACAAAAAGGCAGTTGGTCGAACCTGGTGCTTTAACCAACCCATCGAAGTAAGTCCGGAAACCTCGCGATTCAATCTACAGTTTTGGGATGATACCGGTGACCTCGCCGCCGAGATCCGAGGCTTTACCATTAAGCGTGCCCCCGAAGCGGCCATGCTCACCAATGCGGGAGCAAGCTCCGTTGCCAAATACAAATACGATGTTCAATACAAAGCCATCGATGCGCCGCCTTCTGACTTGGGGGGCGGCTGGATCGTGGTTGCGGGGGAGGCATCGGAGTTGGGCAATCAACTTGAGCAAACCCTTGCCGCCGTCGGAGTGAGCCCAAGTCGCCAGGCGAGTTTTCCCACCGAGGCCTTTGAAGAAGAGACCACCGTTATTTGTGTTTGGGAGGGCGGAGACGAACCGGCTGCGGCCCATAAACTTGCCCAAGTGGCATTGGAACAAATCCATCTCTTACAAGGAAATCAAGAGCCCTCGCATGGAGAGAAGCTTAGGGTGGTGTGGCTCGCTAAAGCCCACGATTTAGCCGCAGCGACGGTCATGGGATTGGGGCGGGTTGCCCAAAATGAAATGGGAGATGTGGATCTTCGTTTGGTTCGCTGGGAGGGCGAGAGCCTGAACCCCTCAGCCTTTAAAGCCGCCCTCGGAATCGAGAACGAGCCGCGAGTTTTGCTTGGTGACGAGGGGGTTTGTGTTCCACGGCTTAATAAGATTCGAGAAACCGGTACGGACGAGTTCTCGCTGCGAACCGACGGTAGCTATTTGGTTACCGGTGGCCTGGGGGCTTTAGGGCGCGAGACCGCTAAGTGGCTAGTTACAACCCATGAGATCAAGTACCTTCTTCTGACGTCGAGGCGTGGCAGCGAGACACCGGGGGCGGACGAGTTTGCCCAAGAATTGGCGGCACTCGGGACCAAAGC
>CAXGXL010000886.1:0-1766 GCA_964013555.1 uncultured bacterium | reverse complement strand
CCAATTGGAAGCGATACAAAATCCATATGGGCATCCGTTCCCAGCTCTCCCTCACCAGTAGCTGCTTTGAAACGCGCTAAACCTTGAAGGTGAAGTGTTGGTATAGCGTCGATCCCATAGGCCAACGTGACACTCATATCTCCAAGTCCTGCTCGGCTCCAACTAGAACGGGTATTCGCTGCCTCAGCCGCTGCAGCACTTTCCCCAATCAACGTAATATTGGTGATTACCAGTGGCACACTCACCCCAAATCGAAGTCCTTCTAAAATATCCGTAAAGAGGTACTCCGCTTGTAAATCTAAAAGGCTCACAAAACGTCTTGTGATATCGTTATCGAAAACCTTAGAATCGAAATCGAATCCCCCATAAGAAAGAGCGCTGGTGAAGTCGCCTCTCCACCCAAAGTCTCCACCGAAGGGCTGGAATGCCTTTTCCTCCTTCGATTGAAAGGGCAATTGAGCCTCCCCGGCAGAAGGCGTCCCGCTCCCAGAAATCCCTTGGTCCCCTGGCAGAACACTCTGGGAAAGTGCTTCATTTCCCTCGTCAACAAGCCTATTCTCCGACGTGTTGGCCTCCTTATGCTTTTGCTGACCGTCACTTTGCTCCACTAGAAGAGCTGAAACTTTTGCCTGTATCGGACCGGTAAACAAAATAGATACAACCAGGGAAAGCCAAAACCAATGCATGATGAATTCTCCTAAGGGGGGATTTTATCTGAAACAGAAAACGGACATTAACCACCAATATGCAACCTGGCAAGAGCTCATAAGAACCTGCTTTCACGAGACTTTTACCCCAAAGATCGAAAGTCGCAATTAGAAGCACCCCTTGGCTCTGAATTCCGATACTGGATAAAGCCGCTTATGGAGTACCCAAATACGATGTCCATTAACACTAGTTTGACTGAAGCCCTACGTAATTTTACCTCAGAGACCGACCCAACCCCCGGCGTAGTCGACGCTGGCGAAGCGGCTCAGCTTATTGAATCCGCTAAGAGAATCAACATCGAGCGTAGTCACTTTTGTGGCGCTATCCCCAGCAAAAAGGGTAAAAAAGCCCTCGCAGAACTCTACAAGGAAGACTCTAGTAAATTCAGTCCAATAGCAAAAACTATGGTAGATGAGTTCGTCAATAAGGGACGAATGCTGGATGCAAAATTCGTTTCGCAATTCAAGCAATTTACCGGTGAAACCGATGCGAGCCCGGGCGTCATTGATAAAGGCGAAGCGCTGGCGCTAATCGGCACCGCCAATCAAGTCAATCGAACTGGCCGTTCTTGGTTGCAACGAGTCTTGGGACACACAAGTACTATTGGGACCCAAGAGCTTCAATCCCTCGTCAACAATGCCGCCGAGGTTTTCTCGAAGGACGCCAAGAAAACAGTAGACCACTTTCTCACGACCGGAAAGGCCGACAAAGTCGTTACTGAGTTTAAAGCAGCCAAAAAAACATGGCACTGCCATTGGTTTCCCATGAAAGAAACCAAACCCGAAGGTGGTGATAGAATTAATAATCTTTACGCCCCCGGTGGAGTCTTAGAGAAATACGACGAAGCTTTCAGCGCCAAGAGCCGCGAATACGAATTGGAGCACAACTTTCGAGCTTTTGATTCTGATGCCAAAGACGCTGATTGGTGTGGCCACTGCAACAACGCTTCCGAAATCGCAGCCATGCTCGAACGCCCCAAAAAGACAGTAAAGTACAAAGGCGTAACCTTCTCTCCTAATGATATAGCAGGACTTTTGGTTAAAGTGAGCGATAGTCTA
>CAXGXL010000885.1:0-1768 GCA_964013555.1 uncultured bacterium | reverse complement strand
TTTTCTAAGCGGGTAATGGCTTGGGCGAGTATGCCGACGGCAGTGTGGGGGGGAGGCATTGAGCTGTGCCCTCCTTCCCCATTTACGGTTAGTTCTAAGGTGACGTATCCTTTTTCGGCAATTCCTATGAGGGCCACCGGTGCTTTGAGGCCGGGCATAATACCACGAGTGATGGGAAGTCCTTCATCGAGAACCAGCTCGAACTCCAGCCCGCGGGCGGCGAAGTTATGCGCGACACTTTTGGCTCCCCTGTGTCCTCCTATTTCTTCGTCGTGCCCAAAGGCAAAATAGATGCTGCGTTTCGGGGAAAAGTTCTCCTCGAGTAGTTTCTCAACTGCCTCTAACCAACCTGTGACGCCAAACTTAAAATCAAGGGTGCCCCGTCCCCATATAAAGCCATCCTTGATTGTCCCAGAAAAAGGGGGTTCTTCCCATTTTTGAATGGTCGCTTCATCGGCAGGCACCACATCTTGATGTGCTAAGAATAGAGCTGGCTTTAGTGAAGGCTCCTTTCCTTCCCAATGTAAAACCAGGGTAGCGTCGTTAATAATTTCTTGAGTTAGGGTAGCAAACACTCGTGGATAGTTTTTATGGAGAAGTGCGTGAAGTTCATGAAAGGAGTTCAAATCAACTGATTCACCCTCATGCTGCGATAAAGTCGGTATTTGAATTGCTTCGGAGAGTCGATGAGCGATTGAAGGCGTATCGAGTTGAATCTTGTTAATAGCCGCCGGTGCTTGTTGAGGAGAGATTGATAGAAACGTCCTGGTTATTAGGAGTGTGGCTAAGGCAGCTAAGCAGAGAGTCACTGCAAGAATGCTCTTTTTCATTGGCGAGGATTTCCTAGGGAGTTCAAGTAGTCAAAAGCTGTATTTTCGTCGTTAATGATAGGGCAGGTAGGTAGGCTCTTCATGAATACTTTACCATAGCTTTTTTGGGCGATTCGATTGTCTAGGATTGAAATCAGCCCTTGGTCGGTTTTACGGCGAATGAGTCTCCCAAAGCCTTGCCTCAACATGATAGCTGCTTGAGGAAGTTGATATTTACCAAAGGGGGATTTACCCATGGACTTTATGTAGTCTAATTTAGCTGCAACAACGGGATCTCCGGGAGAAGCGAAAGGCAATTTGTCGATAATCACTTGTCGCAGTGCAGCGCCGGGTACGTCGATTCCTTGCCAAAAGCTTATGGTGGCAACCAATACGGCATGACCATCGTTGCGAAAGGCATCTAGCAAGTGAGTTCGAGGTGCTTGGCCTTGGAGCAAAATCCTAAATGGGGTCTTGCTTTCGAGGGCGTTTGCAAAGACCTGAACCATTTTGTGACTTGTGCACAGAACAAAGGCTCCGCCACCAGAGGCTTCAATGAGACCGATGGTTTTTTGGGCAGCGGCGCTTGCGAACTCCGGGTGATTGGGTTCGGGTAATTCGGGTGGAATATAGAGCTTAACTTGTTGAGTGTAGTCAAAAGGAGACTCTACCAAGCTTTGCTGTACCGCTTCATCTTCGTAGAGGCCAACGCGACTCTTGTAGTGTTCAAAGCTCCCTTTGACGGTAAGGGTTGCTGAAATGAAAACCGATGGGATTTCCGAAAGGGTGTATTCCATGAGGGGGGCTACATCCAATGGTCGAGCGATGATCGCTTTAGAGCGCGAAGAAGATTCAGTAAAGCGAACATAGGGCACGGGGGGCCTACTTCGTTCACCATCATCGTCGACGAGCTGGGAGTTGGTTGGGTTGGGCAATTCGTCGGGAATCCGCTGATAATT
>CAXGXL010000884.1:0-1771 GCA_964013555.1 uncultured bacterium | reverse complement strand
CGATGTGTCTTTTAGTCTAGAGGCAGGCCAATATTGGGAAGGAGACACCGGCGGCCAAGTCGGAGTAACCTACCATTTTAAAGACACCAAAGTGCGTTTCTTTTTCAAAGATACAGTTGAGCAAACAATTGGAATTCAATTTTCAGTGCCTTTGGGGCCTAGGAAAGGGATGAAGCCCTCTTTGTTTCATGTAAAAGGGTCCACCTTCTCTGGGCTTGGTGCAAGAAGCACAATCAATATAGATAGCGGGTGTAATTGCTTGATGCCCGGCCTGGCAAAGATTCCTCCCTATAGCTCTGGTTGGTCTCGTCGGTATTTCAACGACGATAGGTTGAGCGTCCGGTACATTCAATCTCATCAAGAGCGTTTGCGTGATGCCTTTCTTTTGTGGAAAGAGCGCTAGCTCTTAGTGTGCGGGGAGGGGCATTCTGAGGGATATTCGCAGTGGAGGACGATGGCGCTATTTTACACCCAAGAGCCAATCGTTTTGGACTCCGCAAAGCGAGCCTCTAGCCGCTGAGCCTTAATTCAATGAATATAACCTAAATAAATTCAACGCCTAAGCTGGGATTGGCCATGGCGTAAACGAGTCTGCGCAACTAACCCCCCCCTGGGCGGTTTGCATTGAGGGGAGTTTGCTTCTCGATGGGTGGTTTTATGGTCCGCAACCACTTAGGTCGTTTTAGTTCTTTTTTTTTCTCTCGTAGGGTACCTGGAGCCAGCAAGCTTTTGGTAGCGGCTACGAGGCACTTTCAGTCATGACCGACCCTTCGGATCTTAAAGCCCGCCACGTGAGCTCTCCTGTTTGGGGTGAGCGGCTTGGCCGGTCTTTTGTGTTTACCAATATTGGGAGGAAAACGACATGCTTTATTTAAAACCGTTGCTTTTGTTGGGGGCTCTTTTTGCGACGCTCGTTGCTTGCAAGCCAGAGGTACCTCTTTGCGAAAACGATGAGCAATGCCAAACTGCCGTATCCCCAGCCAATGTTTGCGTGAATGGTAGCTGTCAAGAATGCCTCGAAGATTACCACTGCGTTGCTAACCGAGGTGATGGCCATTCTTGCTATGCTGGGCGCTGTGAACTTAATACAAAATCAGAGCGGCTTCGACGTTGTAAGACATCTCTCGATTGTCACGACGGTCAAGGTTGTTTTAATGGGCTTTGCACCACTCCTATTGTGTGCTCGTTCGACAGCCAGTGTGGACCAGGAGCTGGTTGCTTCAATCGGCGGTGCAAAAAGTGTTCCCCTGAAGTGTTGGCTGCGAGAAAAGTGTGTGAGGCTCAAACTTCCATGGTGAATTTCGATTTCAACCAAGACGACCTTTCGATTGAAACCCGGCAAGTGCTTAGCAATGCAGCCCAGTGCCTTAAACTACGGCCTAGGCTTAACCTTATTATTGAAGGCCATTGCGATGAGCGCGGTACCCAAGAATACAATCTGGCCTTGGGGGAACGCCGGGCTCAAGCGGTTCGAAGCTATTTGAGTAATTTGGGGGTAGATCCTACGCGTATGGCAACGCGTACCTTCGGGGCCAACCAACCCAAATGCGAACAATCCACCGAAGCGTGTTACGCCACCAACCGCAGGGTCGAAGTCAGCAAGATCCCCAAGAATTAAGGTTAACGCTAGGGATGATTTCTTGATTGAGAAGACCACAGCCTGAGACTTGTTCGGGCGAGAACGTGCAGCGTTTTTTTAGGTGGAAAGAGGCAAGGTCAATAAGTGCGACCTGGGTACCCTTTTGCGATTGGCGCTACACTCGCGCAGGCC
>CAXGXL010000883.1:0-1774 GCA_964013555.1 uncultured bacterium | reverse complement strand
GGGTTTCTGGTAAGCTTAAACAAAGTCCTCATTCGAGTCTTACAACCTGAATTTGGACCTTATTCGTTGCACTCTTTCGTTTGCCCCCAGTAGAAGCGATCCGCAGGGGT
The DNA here is from genome assembly GCA_964013555.1 of uncultured bacterium. GTDB lineage: Bacteria > Myxococcota > XYA12-FULL-58-9 > XYA12-FULL-58-9 > JABJBS01 > CAXGXL01. The sequence goes on along the minus strand of CAXGXL010000883.1, from coordinate 1,664 downwards.
CTCTCTTTGGAACCCCAGGTAAGGATCTTGGGAAATTCAAATGCAGAGTTGCTTGTATGAGAGCCAACATTGTACCCAAAAAACAACTGATTCGAGTGGTTAATCCCATTTAAAGCCAGTTGGGTTTAGAAGTTGGGTCTTCGTATTTTGGCGTAACGTCTGTAGGGCATAGGTGAGAGTTTCATGGCCAAAATATGAAATGATAGAGCTTGTGTGTTAAGGTTTAGACCTGGAAGGGGGAGAGTTGTATGAGAGTCCATTTGGCGTTGGTGGCTGGTATCTTCTTCGTAGTGTCTTATGGAATAAGGCTTGAAGCTGCCATTAGTGAGTGCGGGCTGCGTGATGGATGTGCTTGCGTCAAAGTTATGAAAGCAAATGCGGACTTTTTGGTTCAAAAGACCACGGACAGAGCACGTTGGTTTGGTAGCCCTGAATCGGGTCGCGAGCTTGTGAATTTTGCCGAAGCAGATACTCGAAGAGCTTATCGGGCATGTCGAGGATTTTTAAGACCTCCCGAAGGTGCCAGCCGACCTCGCTTATCAGCGGTTGGACCCAATTTTTCTGGCTTGTTTGTGGACAAGGGGGCGGGTGGAACCGGTGACCGAGCTCCTCTTGCTGAAGAGAAAGTCTTTGCTTGGGTTCGAGATGTTTATATTTCGGTTGGTGCTTTGCCACCAGGGACGTGGCCCGTTGTGGGGGACGTGTTGAAAACAAGCTCGATTGCAAAATGGAAACTTCTTTTTAAGGAGGAGGCTCGACAGGCTATCGTTCCATCCTATCACGAGGAAGGGCCTACGGTGTATTTTCCCCATAGTTTTGTCGATTGGAAGCACGCCAGAGGTACCAAAGCCAAGCGACACATTAGTTATATCATCAATATATTGACCGAAGGCACAGCGAACCATTTGGGAGTACTTACCGTGAATCAGAGGAGGCTGAGCCAACTGCTTCCTAAATTCAGGGAAGTGTCAGATCCGGAAGAGCCACAATTGACCCCAGCAGGTAAAATGGTGAAAGGCTATCGGATTTTTATGCTCTTATCCTTAGCCCACGAGGTCTTCCATCACATTCAAACCGTAAAGCTCTACGAGCGCGACCCGGTGTTCCCGATGGGTTTTACTTACAAGGCGGGCGAAAGAGAAGATGGTTGGTCCAGTGAAAATTCTGCGGTTCGAGTTGAGGTTGCTTTCTTGAAATTTCTGATTGCCAATCAGTTGGTTCATCCTGTTTGGAGAGACTATTACCAACTTATCAACTCAACCTTTTTAGAGGTTTCTATGGAGCGGGGCCGGGCCGAATTGATTGCCGCTGGTGACCGCAATACCTTCAATGAGCTTTACCAACGTTTTTCTGATGGTGAATGCAGCGCTGCCGATTGTTCTACGGTACTAGGAATTTATCAGAAAATGCGCCTGGATGCCCTCGACCGTTTTGACGAGATTAGCCTAGCCAATGAAATCACTATGGCTTTTCGTATTACAAATGCGGTTCATAACTATGGACAGATCTACACCCGGCAGTTGATTAAGAGGCCAGCGCCAGCAGCGGACCTCCTGACGAAATCAGCACTCTGGTGGCAGGGCTACCTAAGTAATTGTCTCGCTCGGTATCGTTTGTGCGGCGCGGAACCAGCTAAGGGTGGTTGGTGATATCGGATTTGGATT
>CAXGXL010000882.1:0-1779 GCA_964013555.1 uncultured bacterium | reverse complement strand
CCCAACAAACTAGGCGCCAATACGTTAAACGACTCCTCAAAGACATGAGCCGCGATCAGCCACATCTCAAAGGCAACCTGCTGGCTTCGCTAGGTAATATCCAACCAACGCATATGCTAGATCCAACATTGAACGAGCTCTACCCCTCGTCGGACAAACTCACACCATCGGACGTTGAGGAATCCGACCATTCCTCGGACGGAGTTCTAGAGCATTCATCTGCGGCTTCCAAGAACACCAGCCACCGGAGAAACCCGTTGCCAATCATCGGCTCCTCCCCTTCTAACTGATTGTTTTTCTTTTACTAAAGACTCATCCACTCGCCCGGTGGTCCGTGAATCCTCCTTATCTCTAAAAGCTACTTTGCCCCACCACAAAACGATCTTGAGAAGAGATGAATTCTGGTAAACACATCCAGAATGGGGCACGATCATAAAGTAGAATAAAGGAGTGCGTTAGATTTTATGCCGAAAATACTTGTAGTTGACGACGAGCTTTCAATCCTCGACATGCTTAGTGACCTGCTCGAGCAAAATGGGTATGAATCCGAAACTGCACGAGATGGAAGAGCAGCTTTAGACCGCCTGGAAAGCGAGGTCTTCGATCTCATTTTACTTGATATACTCATCCCCCATATCAATGGTTTCGAGTTGCTCGATGCCCTAAGTGCAAACCCCTCGCTTTGCGAGACACCGGTCATTGTCTTTAGCGGCATTTATCGAAGCCTCAGCCATCGGACCGAAGCCCAAAAGCACCCCCAAGTCTATGAATTTCTTGATAAACCGCTGGTGCCGGACCGCATACTGGAGAGTATCAGCCTGGCACTGCAAAACGGCAATTCAGTACACTCCCCATCGCCTACCTTAGAGGCTCCCTCCGAAGCGACTGACGATTCTAGCAGCCCCCTTACTACTGACTCTGAAGAGATATCCCCTCAATCCATCATTGATAAGCTAGAGATTTCGCCCCACCTAATTGACTCGGAAACAGAACAAGAGCGGCAAGAAGTAGAACAACGGGCCGAGTCGGAGTTCAATCAACAAAACATCGTACTGCAAGGACAATTCGAACATCACTCCTTGGCAGAAGTGCTCGGAAAACTCTGGAAAGAACAAGCCTCCGGTTCACTTTTGCTCAGGAAGAACCGCGCCAAAAAGATAATCCATATTCGCCAGGGCAATCCTTATTCGGTCAAATCCAACCTTGTTCATGAATGCCTTGGGCAATTGCTGGTACAGGAGCGCTTGATTACCCAGCAGCAATGCGAAGCGAGTATAGTAACCATGCGAGAGACAGGACAAAAGCAAGGGCAAATCCTGATTGACATGAGTAGCATCACAGAAAAGAACTTAAACTACGCCCTAGAGCTCCAATTTGAAACCAAACTCTTTGATATATTTAATTGGACTATGGGCGAATATCGTTTCAATCCCAATACCGAACTTCCAGATCACCCCAACCCTACCCATTGGAGTGGCGGAGCCATTGTTGTCGAAGGAATCAAGCGATGCTTTGAGCCCGACCGAATCCAAGAATACATGCGACGATTCGAACACGCTCAATTAGACTCTACCAAGCCAATGCTTCAATGGGATGAACTACGCTTTAATTCTGACGAACAAAAAGCCTACGAACAATTCCAGCTACCTGCTATGGGTTCCGAGCTCATTCAAGCAACCACATTGGGTGAAGATGCAACAAGGCGGATGATTTATTCACTCATTGCTCTGAGACTCTTGCGGCCCCTTCCCGTCGACAAAAGGCAACCTTAGCTTGAAA
>CAXGXL010000881.1:0-1781 GCA_964013555.1 uncultured bacterium | reverse complement strand
CTGTGGAGCCAAAATGGAGTGAAGATCTTTGGCTGATTCCACCATTGGGTTTTGCAAGTGTGCATCAGGATTAAATCCAGCAACGCTGACTTCGGTGAGCCCGTAAAAAACACCACCGTTATCGATGCGACTTTGAGTAATTGCGTTAGCCAATCCAAGGCCTATACCCAGATTATTCGCAATTTCATCGCTCGACCAATAATTGAGTGCGTTCAATAAGCCGATAGTGTGTTCCGGGGGGTATGCCATGGGCTCACACACTTCATTACAGACTTGGGAATCAGTGCACTTGGTAACGGTATTGCACTCTTGTTCCATCCGACAAGAATAGGAATAATACGGAAAACTCCCCCACCAGCTGGAGTACCACTTAAGATTCCAGCTGCATTTCTGGACCGGCCGGCAGTCCACAACATCTTCGCAAGTCGTTTTGGTCTCGCAAACTTGTTCGCAATCTCGACCGATAAGCGCATTCTTGGCCTCAATCTTTTGTGCGTCAACAAAGATATCCTCTTCAGAACCGCAACTAGTTAAGAGAAAAAACAAAAGCGCACTTCCAGTAAGAAGGGCACTCAATACAGGGGAGCTATTTCGCATTGTCTATTCCATTGTTAAATTAGTTAATTCAGTGGCTCTACGTCCCAAAAGGAATTTTGTACCCAAGATCGGGACGTAGCCATTTTCAGAGCACAGACCTCGAAAGCAGCTCCGTGATGCACAAAAAGGTCTTTTTTTTATACCAATCGGTGAACAAGGCTCTAACTAACTATTCTCAGAGCTTAATTTCTCACTACAAATCAAGGGAACTACTCGTGGAATAGGATGGAAGAGCACAAAAGCCCAATTTTTAGGATTTTAATCTGATTTCGAGGCCCCCGGGCAAAATCCTCAGCCGGTCTTCGAGATTACCTCAAGGGAGGGCGAGTGGGATACTCGCTCTAGAGCGTCCGCAACTCCATCGCCCAAAACCTCAAGCAGCACGCGATTTTCAGGCAAAACCTCGCCAGCGTCACAATACCACTGAAACTCCAAGTTAACTTCATCCGATTGGTTAGTGGTAAAATACAACGGACAAGCAACGTATCCGCGGGTTAGCTCGTTTTCTGCTTTCGCGCCTGTGTGCCAATCCCATTGAACCGTTTGATCTATCTCACAATTTGCCTGCAAGATTTTGGTGTTTCTCGCAAACTCATCGAGAGCCCGCCATATCTCAGGCTGAGTCTCCGACGCGTGCAACGCCACCACACCAGACTTGACCTCTCGCCGCCAAACCAAGAGCTCATCCTGCAATTCGTCGGGCTCAATCCGAAGCTTAAAGACTTCGAGGTAACGAATCAAAGCCGTGGCTCCAACTGCACTAGCTCCAAGTATACAAATAGCTACCCAATCGGTTGCGAAAATCAACGAGCTCCCAGCGACAACAAACAAAAAGGAAACCACATAAAGAAAAGTAACAGCTCGGCGGTGGGTCAGCCCTCTCGCCAACAAAAGATGGTGAAAATGATAGCGATCACAGGAGAAAATAGGCCGGCCATTAAGGCGCCGCCTTACAATGGCGCAAAGGGTATCTAAGATGGGTACTCCAACGGCCAAGCTTGCAATCCAAAGGCTAACTCCATCGGCGGTCTTCGCTCCCACCACCAGAGTTGTCGCGAGCACATAGCCCACAAACATCGAGCCCGCATCGCCCATAAAAATACTCGCGGGATTAACGTTAAAGTACAAAAAGCCGAGCAGTGCCCCTGCTAAAGCCATGGCAACCAAACCGACAAGAATATTCC
>CAXGXL010000880.1:0-1781 GCA_964013555.1 uncultured bacterium | reverse complement strand
AAGCCCAAGCGCTGCCCAACTTTCCATCAAAATTGCGGTTGGTACTTCTCAAATAGAGCAGGTCCAAAAAACCATCCCCATTGAAATCCCCGCCAATAAGCTGCACTGCATCTAAATCGGCGCCACTTGTCGCTTTGGTTGAGTCGGCATCACACCAAACAGCATCCCGCGAATCGTTGATCATATAACTCCCAACGCCGCTAGTGGAGACACTCATAAAGGTAGCCTCCGTGCCGACATCCCAGCCAAGATGCTCAACGGGCTCTCGCCCCGTCCCCTTATTTTTTAGAAAATGAAAATGGCAGTCGCGGGTTGGAGAAAGAGCGATTAAATCATCGGCTTGAGTGTAGGTGCCTTTGCGCTCGAGAAAATTGCCAGCAACGACTTGGGTTACCTTGATCACCGGTGGACGAAGAGCCGGAGGAGGAAGGGGTGTTTGGGGCATCACGAGAAAATCCCCATCGTACCAATTACCACCCGCTGGGGGTAAACCAATTGCTCCGCCCCCCCACCCCGAGACCCGAGAATCCGGATCTTTGAATTCGGTCGAAGTAAAATTCTCCGTAAACGTGACAACAGAACTGGTTAAAGAGGTGTTCGCTAGGGCAGTGGAATGAATACCTGACGCCAAAACAATAAGAAGAACACTTCTACCATACAACCTATATTTCTCTCTCATAAGCGACCTAACTTTCTCAAAAGCTCTTCGTGACGGTGGCTTCAATCATACGCCGGGAACCCTGGTTCGAGCGGCCATAAGAACGAATGAGAATGGTGATATTCTGATCTCGGGCACTTCCATCATCTTCCAACCTAGAATCGCCGTCATCATCATCTTTAACCACGACTCGAAAGGTACCAATGGCGGTGGATTCGTCGAGAGGATCTGGATAAAACATGATCTCTTCGTGTTCTTCACCGCTCAAGGGCCGCCAGCCAGTTAGTTCACACGGGCACATGTCTGTTCCACTTTGGCAATCCAACGGGGGCTCATCAAGCACACTATTGAAATCAGTAAAATCCGTATCTAATTGATTCAGACGATCTATCCCCCAGGCCATGCCAGCCTCCGCCAAGTGAAAGGCCACCTGACTTTGGCGATCCGCATACGTTGTGCGCGAATCCGAAAGGACGGTATGTAAAACCAAAAACCCCATCAGGGTTAAAACGGCACTGATTAAAACAGAGGTAACGAGAACATAACCACGCTCAAATCTGCGAGATTGAAGTAAGGGCGCGCCAGTCATATTGCGTTATTCCTTAGAGCAATGGTTGCTCGGTAAATCCAGCGACGATACCCATCGCTGGTGTCCTCAATTAGGTTATCCAGAACTTCAAGCTCAGGACTGGTCTCCGTGTTATCCAGTCGGGCCCGGTAGGTGGCACTTCGAACCACTAAAACGATTTGTAGAGCAGTGATGCGCCGTAAATTATCGGCTCCGCTAGCCAAACCGCTATCACAATCCTCTAAATCGGCGGGCTCGTTGCACCAAAGATCAGGAATTCGGTCAATTTTGTCAGGAGGATCGGTATCGATACCATATTGAATCTGTAAATCGTCGATATTGCGAGCGAGGACCATGACTTTGTCGTTCGCAACATCCCAGGAGACTCTCGGATCGAGGCGAACCACTAAGGTTGGAGTTCCCGGCTCCAATTGTCGATCGATCTTAAAATCCGCAATCTCTAACCGACCAAAATTATAATCGCGGTAGCCGGAGCCACAGGTAGCAACCAGTGGCTGATCGAAGGAGTTGTAGGCAAAATTGTGTAGATAGGTA
>CAXGXL010000879.1:0-1783 GCA_964013555.1 uncultured bacterium | reverse complement strand
CCAAGAGTTGTTGTTCCCACTAGGGCGGGGCTGGCTAGCTTTTGATGAGGAGCTGTTGGGCTTTGTTCTTGTTCGAATGGTTTTGGATGAGTGGGAAATTATTCACCTTCTCGTCTCAAAGACCGTTAGGGGGAGGGGAATTGGGAAAGCTCTCATGAAGCATGCACTTGCTGAAATTGTCGATAGGGGTGGCCGGCGGGTGTTCTTAGAAGTGCGAGAGGGAAATCGACCCGCCCAGGCACTCTACAAGTCTCTTGGTTTTAGAGAATGTGGACGCCGCCTAGGTTATTATTCAAACCCCCAAGAGGATGCTCGGATTTTGCGACTTGAATTTGAAAGCAGGGTTTTGGGGTGAAACAAGGATCGATTTGAGTTTTTTTAGTACACTGGATAACCAATTTGATTTTTGCGACAACCAAGTCTGGGGCCTCGGTGCCCTCTAAGCTTGTTGTAGCCTAGGGGGGGAGGAGTCTTCGGACGCCATGATGGAGTCCAATCATGCCGATCGGCGCGGTGAGTATGATGGCTACAATGGCCGTGCCCAAGATGAGCGGTCCTTCTTGCATTCCTTTATCAAGAGGGAGTGCGGCAAAAGCAGCCTGAATGGTTGCTTTGGGAATATAGCTCAGAACACAGGCAAGCCGTTGATTTTTGTGCATTGATTTGCCAGCGGTCGAGACAAGAGAAAAGAGAGCTCGCCCCAATTGTCCCATTAAGATGACTCCTACAACTACAAGGCCGACGTGAGTTAGGGGCTTGAGTACAACGGCATAACCAATGAGTCCGAAAAGAGGGTATTGTGCGTATTGCCAAATGTCCTTGAGGGAGCTGGAAAGTTCGGCGGACCACTCTATCTTCTTGGAGCAAATAAGGCTCCCTGCAATCAGGATACCGAAGACGAATGAGACGTCGAGGTACTTGGAAGTAATTACAATGCTGCAAGCTACTAGCCATAGAGTTATTCCGCCTAGCCTAGCATCCTTTAGGGGGCGAAAATTCTGGAGCCCTAGAAGAATAGAGCTGGCTATCCAACCAAGGAGGGCACCGCCTGCAATTTTCAATGGTAGAATCCAGAAAAAGTCTGCCCATCGAAGGGAGTGCGCTAGGGCGAATTCTAGGGCCGCACCAAGTGCAATCACTGCAACGACGTTATCAATTGTGGCTCCAACCAGGAGGGTTTGAAGAAGTTCTTTGGACTTACCTCGGCGAGTTTCGATTAGCTCTAAAAGCCCTGGAATGACAATAGCTGGAGAAATAGCCCCAATTAAGCAACCGAGCACCAAACTGGACTGAAGAGAAAACCCCAAAAGCCATATGCCTGCGAGACTAATGAAGAGAATCTCTCCGAATAGGGGTAGAAGCCCTATTCGGATTGCCGCAGTGCCCGCAGATTTGAATTGAGTTAAATGCAAGCCCAGTCCCGCACGCAGAAGTACCAAGGCCAGAATTGCCATTCTTATATCGGAGGAGAGAGTCGAGAGTGTGAGTTCCGACTCGGGGAGCGGAAGGTTAACTGCTTGAAGCATCACTCCTGCGGCGAGCATTCCAACAAGGCGAGGAAACTTGAGTTTTTCAGCAAGTTCGGCCAGAAGCCACGCAGCGAGGAGTAATAAACCACCTTCAAGAGCAAAGACCATGGTTGAATCGTAACGAAGACTCTTGGAACAATCCAATAAAGAGTTTATTGATTCTGGTGGCCAATTGCGGTCTTGGGACTCGCCGGATTGAGTGGGCCGCGTGAAGAAGGGGGATTTGTGTAAAAACGAGGTGGCGTAATTCTAGA
>CAXGXL010000878.1:0-1792 GCA_964013555.1 uncultured bacterium | reverse complement strand
CTGAAACTTCGCAATAGATCTGAGTAAAGGTCGCTTGCGCCTCGGAGTTGGCTGGCAGGATGTAGCGAAAGACTTGATAGAGGTTGATAATCCGCTGTCTTTTTGTGAGTTTGAAGCCCACTCGGGCAAGGTCAATCCAAAGCAAATCGTAGTGCGCTGTCCCACTTGGATTGTAACCGGTGATCCGTGCGAATGCGTGAAAGCCTTTTAAGTCGTTGTGAAAGAAACCCTTGAGATGCATTTGGGCAATAGCGGTAGCTAGTGCCGAGATAGCATCCTTTGGGGAGCGAGCTAGCTCTTGGGTAAAGAAGGCCTCGAAAAGTGTAAGTTGTTGAAGTGGAACGGGCTCTTGGATTTGACAAGCTCGAACCAACAAAGGCCCGCGCCGCAGTTCGAGAAATCCCAATGACTGGGCAGCAGCTAGTTTCAGGGTTTGGCACCGAAGTTGATTTCGGTGTTCTATGCGTGCGGTGGAGCTGTGAAAGATACCCTGAATGTGGTTGCCTGTACTTTGGGGCTCTAGTAATTTAAAGATTTTTGGGCCCGATGGAGTCCGGAAGCTAAGGACGAACCTTTTGGCCTTACCGGCATGAATCAACTCTTGTTTCCGGCTTCGCTCTTGCTTTTGCAATGTCGACAGTGGGCTTGCTGGCCTCTGCCCATGTACCAGAATTTCTGTTGTACCATTGCTGGCTAGAAGCTCTCTGGGGTTTTGAAGAACTCGTTTCCAGCTTTCGGTTTCGCTCTCGTAGCCCTCTACAATTTCCCCTCGTATTGGTTCGTCAGAGCTCCTATATTTTATCGCACGTGTCATAGCTAGGACGTTGTTGCCAAATATTCCAAGTTCTAGTCAATGGGGATTCGTTCACAGAAAAACACAATAGCAGGGACAAAGACTCTTTTATTCTAAGTGCATTTAGGGATAATGTTCATAACATGCCGCGTTATGACCAACATTCGGCCCAGTGCCTCGTCTTTACCTACAAGGAAGGTTTGCTAGCTCCCGTAGCCCATGACCTTAAAATCAGGGTGGGTGAATTTTCGATTTCAGTTACCCAAAACGACACAATCAGCGCCAGTTTTGAGCCGGCGAGCCTAGAGGTTGTTTGTGCCATGGAAAATGGGGTGGAAAAGCATAGTGCTTTGAGCAAGCGTGATTGTGCTCAGATTCAAAAGAATATTGTCCGAGATGTACTCAAGGCGAAAAAGTATCCGAATCTTCGATTTCAATCATCTCTGATCGAGGAGGTTGCAGGAGGGCATCGAATTGGGGGCAATGTAACGATTTGTGGGGTAACTCGCGGCATCGAGTGTTTCGCGCGTCGTCAGGGGCAGCGATTTATTGCCGAAATCGAACTCCACCAGCCCGATTTTGGGATCAAACCGTTTAGGGCCTTGATGGGAACACTCAAGGTAGCTGCCAATGTGAAGATCCAGATTTCAATTCCTGCGCAAGCTGCTTAATTGAGTCGTTGAGCTAATTGTTTGCCTTGGAGCAGTGAACCTTCCATGGAATCGTAGATCCATGAGCCGTAGCGTCCAATGGACCAAATTGCTTGGTCTTTTAGCCAATTCAAAATGATGGCACGATTGCTTTCGTAGGCATGATCCATGATGACATAGGCACATGGAATGGTGAATTGCTCTATGAAATCGGGTTCCTCTTGGGGAGAAGCCAGTCCAACCTGACGAAGCCCATCGAGGATTGTATCGTCATCGATAGCATTCGGAGTGCCTGTTGGATGGGATGTTTCTACATAGTAAGACCGATATCCTGGGGGCGCAGTTGATG
>CAXGXL010000877.1:0-1793 GCA_964013555.1 uncultured bacterium | reverse complement strand
ATCCTGCTCCGTAATCCATAATCGAGCTGTATTGATACTCTAGGCGACGCGATTGTTCGTTGGTTGTTGTGGCAATATCCCAATAACCTTCATTAGCGTTTGCGTCATCGTTCACCGAGATATCCCCCGGAACCTCCGGGGTAGTAACACCAGGTTGGATATAATTGAACTCATCTGTCGACCCAGAAAAATTATGTCGCAACCCCAGATTGTGCCCTACTTCGTGGAGCATAACTCCTACATAAATTGCCATACGCAATTCGTTTAGGATCTTCTCGTCATTCTCCAGCACCAATTGCTCTCGATCGGCGGCTGTCGCTTCGGGGTATGGATACTTCTTCGCAATCCGAGCGGCAATATAGGCAATGGTAGGATCTGCAAACTCAGCCAAATAAACATTGTGCTCACTTAATCTCTTGAGAATTTCTTCTCTCTCAAGAATTTGTCCGTTAATGGTCGCTGTGGTATCCGAGCGAAGGGCCTCCAAAAGAGAGCTTGTTTGGGCCGGATCTCTCTGAGTGTCTAGAAATCCCTCAAAACCAGAATCGTCCAATTCACTCAAAACTCCCTCAACCGCTCCCATCTGCGACGCTATTTTCTGGTTGATAGACTGCCCTTGAAGGCTACTGAAAAGGTTGTCCTGGACCACCTTATCCTGTGCCTTAAAGTCAGGGGTATGCATCAAATCACGTGCCTTCTTGCTCATTTCCGCAACAGCATCGCGCATTCCCGCGGAGCGGTGATGTCCATGAGAATGTCCATGAGATTCTCCAAAAGTACCATCTAAAGAATGCTGAAGACCTCGGTAATAATCACCCTCTAGCCACTCCACACTATCCGCATCGATCTCGCCATTGTACATCTTCACCATATCCAAGGCGCGCTTTGCCAAAGAGTTTAACCCGGAATAATAAGTAACAGACCAAGCGTTAATGGTTTCACCTGTGCGGACATCTTGGCTACTAGGCCCATAACCCAGCGGGTTAACGGTGCCAGCGGGCCGGGCTAACTTCAAGAAATTGTAGCGCAAGTCACCAAAGAGCTTAACTCCCATGCCTGCCGCCTGACAGTGAGCCGGGCTCGCGGATGTAACGGGGTTGTCACAGACCGCGAAAGCAACCGTATTATCGTTAAGAGGGTAGTTAACGTCACTCAAAGCTTTCTTGAAGGCTTCATTCCACAACTCTCCTATTCGTTTTGCTGCCGGCATCATTTCCCGTGGGTAGTCTTCGGCAACAAAATACAAAATTGGCTTTAGTTTACGGTCTCGAAGTGGAATTCTCTCCCCCGCATCGTTCACCGTACGTTCCCACATATTGAAACGATTAATTCGGTACTTGCGGGTATTCCATATTTCTCCGTCAAATCGGTCGTATTCTTGAACGACGGTTTGAAAAAAACCATACCGAGAAAACACATCAATAAAGACGGGTTCGCCGTTTACGATGCGAATGCTACCGTCAGCGTTTCGCTGCTTGACTTGAGCAGGGTACTCAACGGGCTCGTAATCGTTCGTCGAGTCAATTTTGAGCATTGAGGTCAATACCGTCACCAAAGATGAAGCAATTGAACGACCACCGTAGGTATACCCAACGGAATGTTTCGAAGTAACGTTAATGTGATCATCCGCAATATCGATCAAATAGGGGTCATCATCGCCCACCGAGTCAACCTGGACAACGTGGTTCGACTCAGGGCTCAAAGAAAAGTTAAGAGAATTACCGGCAAGGTTGCGGCTCCAGTCCACGCGCATTTGAGAGAATTCGTACCATTTCTTAGACCCGGTATCCTCA
>CAXGXL010000876.1:0-1801 GCA_964013555.1 uncultured bacterium | reverse complement strand
TGAGTCAAGCGCAGCACCATTTTGTAGCAGATGGACTTTGGCAAAATCTTCAATCGCACCTGGGAGAAGTAGAACGCTTAGGGGAGGGACCGACCATTGAGTCCAGTCCTGCCCTGGCTGATCTTGGAATGCCTGTACCTGACGCGCAACAGAAAGCTACCCGTAGGTTAGTGAATACGGTTGCTGCTTATCAACTCTTAACTTCGGAAGCTGATTCGGTATTTGAGCGGCATCTTGAGAATTTTTTACGTGAGGACCGCGATGGGCCACCAAGTAATGAGTCTCTTCTAATCTCATGTGTTGATTCGCATCTTCAAGTGAAAGGGCAGTATCCTGAACCCGGCGACATACAATTTAGGGAAACCACGTTGCTCTTGAAAGAGGCAGCTCATTTGTTGGACAAAGGGGCTTTTTCTCAGGGTGCTCTTATGGGTGCACTGGGGCGAACCAATGTACCAAGGCGCGCTACGGGCTGGGAAGGCAAATCCTGGTTGAGGCCAGTGTTTCATGGCGTATCCCATTATGCGATATGTGAATCACTCCTCAATCAGTCGCTGCTTGAGGAAGTTCTATGCCAATTGAAGATGGCGCGCTGGAGCGCGAGAAAACACCACGGTATCGGCGAAGAGCAGGTTGTTAGTGCCACCCCTACAATCTTACTACTTAATTTTCTGCTTAACTCTGAGCACTTTTTGTCAGAAGTAGAAATGATGTTTGAGCTCGAGTCACGCAGTCTTCAGTACGGTTCTGGGCAAATATACAGGCTTCGATCCGGAGATCGAGATTACGATTCTTGGCACGACGATGTCTGCCGAGAGGAAGGCCGAAGGATTGCTTTTGTATTGGGGCTTAGCGAGAACGGTTTTGATGGTGGGGATTGGGTGTTGCGCTCTAAGAACAAGGACGAGGAGTTAGCACGGGTGTCGCTGGCTAAGCCTGGTAAGGCCGTTCTTTTTCGAGTGGACCCTGCCCTGGAGCACCGTGTGGAACCGGTTGTAGGTGATGCATCTCGGGATGTTTTCGCTGGTTGGTTGAGAACAAAGCCACTTGGTGATTGGGTCTAGTGTATCTTAACGACGGTAAAATAACTTTGATTCTTACCTCGTGGGCTTTCGCCCCGAGCCTTCGTTTTTTGGGTAGTTGTTACTCGGTCGTCATCGTGTATTACCAGGAGGGTTCCATTCTCAAGAACACTAATGCCTTCACTTTTGTGTTCAAAGTCTAAGGGGTTTCCGTTAGAGAGTCGAACCAACTTTGGAATACCGGTTTCTGATGTGAGCTGGGCCTTAGATAGAAACCAAAGATAGGCGCCTATCTTTTTAGGCGGCCCCGATTGTTCGTAGCTAGTTAGAATCCAGAGACCTTCGCGTTTAGGGTCGTACGCCATACTTGAGATTCCCAGAGGTTCTACTAGTTTCATCTCAGAAGCTGGAACGAATTGAAATATCCGCTGCAGGGGGCCCTCGATAGTCAATTTGGGAAATGAACCGCTGAGTTTTCCAGCTAGTATCGTACGTTGATAGGTGAAGTCGTTGTACTTTTTGCCACTTTCTCTGATGCCAAAGAGGATTCGAGAATCGGGTAAGACGGCCATGGCTTCAACCTTGAAGAAGTCAGGGCCTTTGGGGAAGTCTTTGTTGGCGAGTGCTGCCTTAAATAGGGAACGCATTTCGAGAGAGCTAGGGCGGCCGTTACTTTTAACTTCATTTATTATTTGAACTTGGTTGTTGGTGGCTGCATCCCACGCAATAAGTGTGTTATAGCTATCCCATTTTCCGCCTTTTTTGATTCGGTCAAATGC
>CAXGXL010000875.1:0-1802 GCA_964013555.1 uncultured bacterium | reverse complement strand
TCCCCGGACTTCATAATTTGCAAAATAGTCACCGGCAAAAGCCGTAAGATGCCCAAAAGCTCATTTTCAGCTTCTTCAATCCGCTTGGCAATTTCAACTTCACCTTCGCGACTCAGTAGCGGTACCGCCCCCATCCTCCGCAAATATACCCTCACAGGATCTGCACTGCGCCTCTCAGAACCTGACTTTACAGCCTTGCGAAGCTTATCGTTGGAAACCGATTCTGATAGAGCCATGCCTTTATCATCGACGATTTCAATATCGTTATCCGCCAACAACTGAAGCACGCTGTCGACTGCTTTTCCACTAACTCCAGAATCAGGGAGGGCCTTGTTTAGAGCATCTACCGTAACAATTCCTTCTTTTTTTCCTTCGTCGATCAGATCTTGCACCTCCTGCCTCTCCTTTAAGGCCGGCTTGGTGACTGTGCGCTTTTTCGGTTGAGTTATTTCAAATAGGCTAGTTGCTTCAACATCAAATCCGTTAAGCATAGCTTCAACGTCAGCGTCTCCCCCAGAGCCATCCATCAATTTATTGGAAAGCTCACCGCCCTTATCAGAATCGCTAGCCGTACCATTGGGTGTAGTACTTGTTTGCTTTTGCCGGCCCATTCATCCTCCCATCAGCTTCCCGCTTCCAAATCCCTAATCAATCGAGAAAGGCGTTGGAGTCTTTTTACAAACTCTGCAGTACTCAGACCTTTATCTTCCCTTGACTTGAGTTCACGAAGAACGTCATCGCGTTCCACTTGCAAGCACTGCTTTTTTATTTTTCTGCAAACATCGTTAAACGTTCTATTGGCGAGTACCTCTCGTTCTGGACCATCGTCAAGCTCGGCAGGCTCTACCTTAACTAAAGCGCTGACCTGGCCGGCGGGCAAATGTTTTTTGAGTACTTCTTCTATACTATTTTCCGGGCTACTCAATTCGTCGAAGAGCTTCCCCATCACCTCGGTATGTGCATATTCAGCCAATTCCTCGAAACGCGGTCTTAATTCGGGATAAAGCAGCAATTCCCGAAGTGTCTCCAGCTCCCGTTTCTGAGGCAATTCCCGATTAGTTCCGGATGGTTGTGGGTGTCTTTGTTCATCCGCCACAGGGCTTAGCCTCGGTGGCTCGGGGTACGCATCCATCCCCGGTGGTGGGATATCCTCCCACCCAGCAGGAAGACCCTCGGGTGGGGGTTTTTCGGCGCGAGAAGGCCGCGGTACTGACTCGGTGTATTTCTTCTTTTTACCGCCTTTCTTTTGTAACTCCGCCTTGAGATGCCGACGAAGTTGGTCCTCACTGACACCCACTTTCTCTGCCAATCGAGCTACATAGAGATCGCGCTCCAAGCCTGATGGGATAGCTGCCAAAAGTGGCGCTAATCCCCCTGCCGCACTTGAACGCTCCTCAATAGACATTCCAACCCGAGAGAATATAGACTCCATAAAATACTCAGGGGCCGGTTTGGCGTTTTCGATTGCCTCAACAAAAGGCTTCCTTCCCATTTTTCGAAGGCAACTATCCGGATCCTCACCGGCAGGAAGACTTGCAACGTAAGGCTTCAAATCATTTTCCAAAAGGACAATAGAAGCAGCCCGACTCGCTCGCATGCCGGCCTGATCGGCATCCAAAACCAAAACAACTCTGCCTTGGCTGGTTACAAGTCGCTTTAGGCGCTTGGCGTGCTCTGGAGTAAATGATGTCCCCAGAGCGGCCATAGCTTCATGAATACCATTTTGGTGACAAGCCAAAACATCAGTATAGCCCTCAACAACCACCGCTCGTCGATGTCTTCTAAGGGCATCTTGAGCGGCA
>CAXGXL010000874.1:0-1803 GCA_964013555.1 uncultured bacterium | reverse complement strand
AAATGAACGGCAACCAAAAACTCGGGTCGCTCAGAAAATTCGGCAATCTCATACGAGGCTAAAACCCCATCAAACAAACGGCGAGCATATTGTTCAAAAGTTTCATTGGGCTTTCGAGCCAAAAGCTCTCCAGGAGCGACTCTTTGCCCAAGCCCACTATCTTTGTTGCTATCCCAAACCGGACCATAAAAGCCCAGATCCCAAAAATCGGGATTGGACCACATCTGCTCCAATTGCATGGAATACACGATATCACTAGCGTGCTGAATTGCCTTGAGTTGCTCATCTGCGGTGCGGTTTTCAACCACCACGAGATCTTGGGCTATTCGAGCCCGAACCTGGCTATCCTTAGAGGTGGCCACAATGGCTTGCCACAAATGAGGAGCAGCTAATTTGAGTTTTTCAGCTCCAGCCCGAACCTCCGGATGCCCCATAAATCGTTCCAATTGGGCTACACTGGGCCAATAAACCACCGGTACATGTCCTATGTCCAGCGTCTTTAATTTGTTCCAGCGCACCACTGCCAACATGATTTCTTGAAGCTCTTTTTCAGCTTCTTCTGGAGTCACCCCTGGCCGAGTGAGGAAATCACGATAGACGTAGGCCGCCACATCGGCCATTTTTTCACCTAACTCGGGTTGATAATACTTGCCAGCCTGGGCAATCCCAGTGATTTGGGGTTCTTGAGCAAGAGAGCTTGGATCCCCAAACCGAAAAACGCCGACTTCTCCATCAGCTCGAATATTCGTTCGGACAACCGGTGGGGAATTAGAACTCTCTGATTTGGTGTTCGCCGATGATGGAGTCCGACTAGGAGAAGACCCACGAGACGACGCTAAAGGGGGTAGGGCTTCCTGTGGCGACGAGTCAACCGAACCTTGATTTTTGCGCCAGGCCTCTCGCCGTACGTTCATTCGACTCATATCCGATCGTAAGCGGTCCACGAGCATCGCTAGATCGTCAACGGAGGGTAAAGCGACCACCAATGGTTTACCTGTATAGCGATTGCCGCCATTGAGAACGCTCAGAGCCATCAAGGCTATCTCAACAAAATCGTCATCGAGATCTTCGTGGGTAAGACCACCCACCCCACAATAGTGGTCTTTCAAGAGTTCCTCTAAGGTCTGTCCTTCCGCAACGATCTGGATACTGGACCTCTGAACAATATCTGCAGCTCGATTGCCGTCGCGACTATGAATATCATGGTAGAGTTCTTCTAGGCTGGGCGCGATAATCTTATCAGGGGGAAGGCTCGAGGAAGTAGAGTTATGGGCATAAGCAATTCGCTCGACCAACGCCAAAGGCAGCTCTACCCCATAATGACGGTCCAAAAGCTCAGTCCAGCGTTCTGCTTCATTGGCAACGACAACAACTCCACCAGTAAGAAGTGGATCTGAGAAATTCGACCGTAAAGGTTTTCGCTCTTCAGAAGGCTTGGAAATTTCAGAAAAATCGTCCAATGGCCGTTTGGAGTCCGAAGCAGTAACTCGGCCCTCCATTTGAAAACTATCTTTCGATTTCTGCTGGTCTACGGATGCTTTGAGAGGACGGTTGCCCTGGCTCTTTAAGTCAGATCCAGTAGGTAAAGACACAGATTTGCCTATTGGCATCAGGCTATCGGGGGGCTTAACCATGGATTTCTTCCCTCATTACAATCCAATGTCCATTCGATAGAGTGTAGCGCATAGTGGACGCAACACGCCATTACCAAGTGAGTATCGCGTCTCCAACAAAATCGTTGCGGGGATTTACGGGTTATCGGTTAGAAAAGATCCTCAAAAGATCAAAGCAGAGCCATCGACC
>CAXGXL010000873.1:0-1806 GCA_964013555.1 uncultured bacterium | reverse complement strand
AACTCGGATCTTACGAGTTAAAGATCCTGCAAAATTGAAACTAGAAGACCTGCCTGAGTGGGGCTACGACGGTTCATCCACTTACCAGGCAGCGGGGGGAGACTCAGACCTCACCCTCAAACCGGTCTTTAAAACCAACGACCCCGTCCGCGGTGGAAACGCCGTTATTGTGCTTTGTGAAGTAATGCACCCCGATGGCCGCCCACATGAAACCAACCACCGAGCAAAATTGCGTGAGGTCTTAGAAAAAGGCGCAGCCAAACAAGATGCTTGGTTTGGATTTGAGCAGGAATACACGTTTTTTCAAGACAAAACGCCATTAGGCTGGCCAACAAGTGGCTACCCTGCGCCACAAGGTCCGTTCTATTGCTCCGTTGGTGCCAACGTAGCGCACGGCCGGACCATCGTTGAGCGTCACACCGATGCGTGCTTAGAAGCGGGGCTCTTACTCTTCGGTACCAATGCCGAAGTCATGCCAGGCCAATGGGAATTTCAAATCGGTTACCGTGGGGACACATCCGAAGAAGTAAACCCTTTGGTTTGTTCCGACCACCTTTGGGTTGCCCGATGGTTGCTTCATCGCATCGCCGAAGATCAAGGTGTCGAGGTTTCTTTCGCCAACAAACCAATTAAAGGCGACTGGAACGGTGCGGGAATGCACACTAATTTTTCAACATCGGATATACGCGACAAGAAAAAGGGCATGGGAGCAATTGAAAATGCGATTGCAGCTTTAGCAAACAAGCATGAAGAACACATTGCTATCTACGGTGCGGGCCTTGCTGAGCGTCTTACCGGAGACCACGAAACATGCAATATAGAACAATTCCGGCATGGCGTGGCCGATAGGGGAGCTTCCATCCGCATCCCAATACACGTCTCCCAAAACGGCTATGGGTACCTGGAAGACCGGCGCCCAGGAGCTAACGCAAATCCTTATGAAGTATGCGCTAAGATTCTTATGAGCGTTTGCGGCATAGATTAGTTCAGTTAATCCAAAACTAATTGTTGCCCGCCTGTTTTTTCAAGCACCCAAGTGACCAAAAGCAGGCGGGCTATTGCCTCCACTAACATTTACCTACAAACCAATGGGTCAACGAAAGCGACCGCGCCAATGAATGCCGTTGAACATCTCAACTGGGACCGCCTTCGAATTTTTGCTGCTGTGGCCAAGGCCGGAAGTATTAGCAACGCAACCTCAAAAATTTTGATCACACAATCTGCAGCTAGTCGGCAAATCAAAAATCTCGAAGAAGCTCTGGGGATAGATCTCTTCTACAGAACCACCAAAGGATTGCGCCTAACAGAGCAAGGAGAGGTGCTATACAATACAGTTGCGAACTTTCAGGGCCAACTGGAGCATACTCAGGGATTTCTTAACGAAGATGTTCAAGAAGCTCGCGGACGTTTAGTTGTTACCACCAGTGTTGATTTTGGTTCTACCTGGCTTGCACCCCGCCTTAGTTTCTTCTCTAAGAAATACCCCAAATTAGAAATGAAGGTGCTTTTATCAGAGGAATGGTTTGCACTGCATGAACGAGAAGCTGACGTAGCTATTCGGTTTGGGCGATCCGAGCACTTGGAGATGCACAACCGCTACCTCATGACCCTCGATTGGGGACTCTATGCACATATAGACTACCTTCGAGAAACTTCGGCGCCCCTTGAACCCGCAGACTTAAAAGAGCATCGAATTATTTCGTTCGGCACGCACTTACCACAACCGAGTGAGCAAGTTCTGTGGCACCATACCTTAGCCCAAGATAACGGCTGTCCTCAAAGCAATTTCATTTGCATCAACAATTT
>CAXGXL010000872.1:0-1811 GCA_964013555.1 uncultured bacterium | reverse complement strand
TCAAAAAGAGAATTTGCGTCTACATGGGCAATCATTTGCAAACCGCCGTAGTGAAGCCTCAAACCCAAAAATGTCTGGGTTACACTCGCATCATAACTCTGGGAAACATCGTACGTACGCCGGTTTGCGTTGACATTATTTTCATTTCCGACTGGAGTTGTTCCATTGGCACCGGGGCCAAGATCGTCATCAGGAATACGCGAATCGAAACCCTGGCGAGTAATATTAAAATCTTGCCACCGGCGATTAACCCCCATCAGCACATCGAACCAATCGGCCACCCTGCCTTGAAACCCAACCCGCACAAAAGGGCTTGCCAATGAGCTTACACTATCTTCGATATACCACTTATCTTCATCCACACTCGCTTTCTTATGGGCTCCAACATACCCCACTCCCAATGCTGAATAGAGAACGACGCGTGGGGATGGAGAATATTGTGCCAGAAACGAAAAATCCAATTGCGACATCCCCTCTTCATACTGAGCACCGAAAACGGGGCAGAGTTCATTACCAGCATACTGGCTTCCCTGAAGTCCCTGAGGCCCATGATGATTTGAATACTGCTGCTCGCCTCCCAAACATTGATCTGGACTAGGCAATGTATTGGAACTCCCCGGAGCTCCG
Source organism: uncultured bacterium (assembly GCA_964013555.1). Taxonomy (GTDB): domain Bacteria; phylum Myxococcota; class XYA12-FULL-58-9; order XYA12-FULL-58-9; family JABJBS01; genus CAXGXL01. Next base: position 1,184 of record CAXGXL010000872.1, on the reverse strand, counting down.
GGAGAATCGAGGAACACAAGACTACCTTCGGGAGTCAAAGGCTCTGTATCAAAGTCGACCAACTCGCCGCCATCCCGCTGCTTCAGAGGCCTAAAACTCGAAACTTGTGTACTAAAGCCAAGCGAAGCACCAAAGTGTAGCGAAGTCGATACTTCGTACACGCCGCGGGCCTTCACTCGAATAGAGTGCCCACCAAAATCATAGAAATCCGCAATGCCGTTAGGCTCGTAGTTGGAAAAAGGCAGCCCTATTTGAAATCCAACGTCCAACTTAGTGCCATCAATTCCACCGTACCCAAGCCCAAAGCCAACACCAAAATCGTTCAGACCAAATTTGCCTTCCGCAATCTCAACTTCACTACCGGCCAACTCAGTACCTTCCGCCGCACCTTGTCCCCCTGAGAATGCATCGATATTAACCGGTCCAAATTGATCATCAGGGTAAAAGGACGTGCTAGTAGACCCCCACCACAGGCGTAGCCCCAAATCAATGTCATCCAGCCGATAAGCTGCAAAAAGGTCCAGCTTTCTAGCTGGTTCGAGGTCGGGAGCGTAGGGGTCCATCGCTTCTAACTCTTCGTTGCCAGCTACCCCTGCGAAATTCGTCCAACCTGTTTCGTTCATTCCCCGTGCTAAGAAAGCTCCACTAGACGGCGCGTAAAGACCGAACCACATACCAATCTGTAAATCAGAATCGAGCGATACTACGAAGCCACCCCCGTTCGCCAATTCCTCAGCTCTTGAATTATAAAGAGTCGATTGATGATTGGGATTGGTTAGAAGGGTTGCTACATCCAAAGCCCTCCCTGTGAAATCAGCTGAAATGAACTGCAAAACAACCCGCTCATCAACGTTGAAGAGCCCTTGAGGAAATATAAAAACCTCTTGCCCCGTTCGAAAGTCACTGCCTTGATCACCGATCGCAGTGCCCACACCACCATCGAATGCCCAAACTGGAGAGTTTGCTCCCAAAAGTAATCCCAACACTAAACCAATGAAACACTTTGTTGTTCCTCTAGTCTTATTCATTGCTTTCTCCGTAAAAAAGATCTGCCCCACAAGCAATCTGGGTTCCTACGTAACGCAGAAAGGCTGCAATACACAAAGAAATTGAAGAATCTGCCCCCGCGCACGAGCCTTACGAACCTTCCCGATAGAGCTCACTAGCATGCGCTCTAAATCACT
>CAXGXL010000871.1:0-1826 GCA_964013555.1 uncultured bacterium | reverse complement strand
TATAACCGTATCGAATTGAATCCCGGGATCACCAGTTTGATGGGCGTGCTGAGCAATCAGCTCCAAGAGGTCATCGGCTTTGTGCGTGCTTGCAGCCGCTGCGTCTGTACGGTTAATTGTATTCCACGAATCACCCCGCTGAACTGCATCCATGAACTCATCAGTTACCCGAACCGAGTGATTGCCGTTTTGAAAAGAAATGGTTTGATAGGCCTCTCCGTCGAAAGCTCCATCGTAACCTGAATCAATTAGTGCCCAAGCCTTCTTCTCCTCTTTAGACTTAGACTCTATGAATTCAACAATATCAGGATGATCGATATCCAGAATGACCATCTTTGCCGCACGCCTAGTTTTGCCCCCACTCTTAATCACCCCAGCAAACGCATCGTATCCACGCATAAAGCTAACAGGTCCAGAGGCCGTGCCTCCCGCCTTAGTGGACTCGGTGCTCCCGCGTACCGGCGAAAGATTGGTTCCAGTTCCAGAGCCGTACCGAAATAGCATTCCCTCGGTCTTGGCCAGCTCTAAAATAGAACCCATATTGTCTTCAACTGAATTGATGAAGCAAGCAGAGCATTGGGGCTTTTCCTCCAAACCAACATTAAACCATACCGGACTGTTGAAGGATGCATATTGATTGACGAGTAAGAACTTAAGCTCGTCGCGAAAACTCTCACGGTCTGCTTTTGAAGCAAAATAACGGCTCTTGGCAGCCCATTTGGCGATATCCTCAACTACTCGGTCGATCATCTGCCGTACACTCGTTTCTCGCTCTGGGGTATTCGGAGCCCCCCTGAAGTACTTGGAAACAACGACATTGGTCGCCAACTGACTCCAAGATTTTGGAACCTCAATTCCCTTTTGCTCGAAAATAACCTGTCCGTCGGATCCCGTAATGAGTGCGGAACGTGTCTCCCACTCAATCTCATCATAGGGATCAACATTCTTAGTCGTCCAACGTCGCGCTAGACGTAATCCACCCGCACTTCGAGTTCTTCGTGTCTTCTTAGCCTTCGCCGCTTCCGATTTCCGATGAGTTGAAACAGAACCTTCCATAATTCCTCCCCTTTGTTGGCGGACCAATCCACCAAAATCGCCATCTCAAAATAGCGACTAACAAGCTTTTTCTTTCACAGCTTCTTTTGGGCTAAACGACTCAAGCAACGTGTCAGTCTCTTGAAGACCCCTAGATTTCGCCTGAAGTTGGAGATCAGGTCAAGTCGCACCCCAAAAGTCGCATACCAAATTCGTATTAAGTATTTATTTTTATTAACAATATATCCAGTTGAGTTCTGAAGCAGCATCGGCTCTTTCAGGCTACTCTACCTGTGCTAACGTAGTGCAGTGTAGTGCCACCACACCTTACAACGCTAATTTCCACGTCCCCGTTAGTCAATTTTTTTGCGAAAGCCGCATTGCTTACGAGCCCAGTGATTTTCTCGTCCTTGCTCACAAAAAGCTCTAACTCCAATGAAATAAAATCACGCCGTGCGGATTTCCTTGCAGTCCTAAGAATTAATAGTCCCAAACGCTGGCGCTCCTGTTATACCAACCCTCGCCATTATGTAGACAAAATTCCCACACAAAAACACCTTCATAAGACGCTGTTTTAAATATTCTTTTCGCTATCGAGCTTCATTCGTCCAAGTGCACTCGAAGTACAGAAAGTCCTCAGAAAAACGGCACGTCATGTCTCTTGGACAAAAAAAAAATGAAATTAATTTCTCAAAAACGTACTTTTTTGTCAGCTCAGAATCTCAGCTTTGAGTCAACACCAACTCTGGAATCGTATTAGCAGGAAGTGCAACCGGCATTCCGCGCTCCAA
>CAXGXL010000870.1:0-1830 GCA_964013555.1 uncultured bacterium | reverse complement strand
GAGGTTCGACAACGCAACAAGCGGGGCGCTTACCAGATTCCCGCGCTCAATAGACGCCAGTATAATTTCTCGTACTGGTGGAAGTTCGATGGCCTTCAGTGGCTCCATCACAAGCCCTGCTTTCCTCTGAGCGTTGGAACCAACACAACCGTAACAATGCACCCCCCCCATAGAACCCGAGCCTTGGGAAGACTTAGAGGAAGACGCAGAGCCAGCCGCCATTTTAAGAACCGCGCACTCTTTTTCAGCATCCTCTCGCGCCCTTTGCCCCGAAAGCCATTTTATAACCACCAGCTCACCCTTGTTCAGCCCCAAAGCCCGAACATCTTGGCGAAGTGGACACAAAACCACCCCTTCATTGTAGAGTCCTTCAGTGCTATCGGGCACACTTCCGGCCACATTTTTGCACTTATCAAGAGCAATATCACGGGCGCTAAAATCGTGTGCAGATGCATTCGCACAAAAAAGAAATAGGCCCCCTACCAGCCAAACGAAGCGCCCCTTCCCAAACGCAACTAAACTCAATCTAGCCCTAAATTCTTTGGTTTTCATCTCGACTCCCTCTAGCCCCTTAGCTAAGACGTCCAACGCAATGCTCATATTATGGCTCGTCACACCCTCACCAAACAAGTTAAAACTCTAAGCCATTGATAATATTAAAAAAAGCTCATTAATTCACATAAGGTTAAGTAACCCAGGCTCTATCGCAAGCTCTGGTCGCAGGTATAGCTTCTCCAATCAAAACATGGTGGGTGTTGCAAGCCAGCTTGTGAATAAGACTCGCGTGGTTCCCTCCCCAACTCCCCTTGAGAAGACACTTCCCCCTTCAGCGACATTTTAGGAATCACTAGAGGGATAAAGCGTTTCATGGGCTACTTGATACAACAAGACATGTTTACAAAAAGATTAGAGGTGTCTACGTCACCGGTGAATGCCGCAATGAACGACTTAGGCTGACCTATACTCACACCGGCCCTGAATAGAAATACGTCGTTCAATCCACACCCAATCGACCGCGGGGCAAGCGGTTAAATTACCAATACTCTTCAGCACTCATTTTTCAGTTTTCGCCTTGACGAAACGTGCATTCGTATGACCTCTTACCCGCTTCACCGACAGCCCATTGTCGTTTGGGGAAAGACACGTTCCGGGTAAGCCGCGCAGCCAAGGGGAAATGGTTGATGAAGTTTCATTCGTTGTGGCGAGTCGGCCTCGTCTTGTCTTCTTTTTTGTTTATTGATTGCGATTGCAGTGAAGGGCTTCGCGGTGCCACCGGTGAGCCGCCTCAAATTAATATCTGCTTTGTGCCCGAGCCGGGAGAGGCCGAAATCTGCTACCTGGATTTGAAGTCCGCCAGAACCGAGGAAAACTGCACCGATAACGGTGAATGTGCCCTACCCGAGCTCAACGCCAATCTAGGCACCATTGATGTCAATGGCTTAGGTGAACTACCCATTCGGGTCTTGAACGTAGGAGAAGCTCCCTTAGAACTCTACACGATAGGACAAGCTCCTGGATCCTCTTTTCGATTTCGCTTGGCGCCAACTCCTGAGGCGAATGAATCCGATATCTACGCCATCATTGAACCTGGCGAAGAATTTCAATTTCAAGCTCAATTGGGCGGCGGTAGCTGCGGACCTCAAACCGCACGATGGATTATTACCTCAAACGATGCCGAAGTACCGCGCAACACTCCCGTCCATCGGCGCTCCGTACAACCTGACTCACCAATTTATCTCAACCTTAGAGGCATGGTCAGTGGTCCCTGCTTGTGTCCACTCACCAACGCAACTCTCGCCTTTGGGGGCGTGATTGTCGGCGAATTAGAAA
>CAXGXL010000869.1:0-1832 GCA_964013555.1 uncultured bacterium | reverse complement strand
ACCGCTTATGCGGCCCCCCCCCCTTACGTCACTTTAGTGCAAGAATGGATAGAGAGCTTCCAAACTCTCGACAGCCGAATCGCTACTTCCATGGGGTCGCTCACCGACACCCAACAAACCAAAATGGTTCGCTCGTGCTATGACGCGAGTACGATCGAGAAGGCCTGGGCACCTAGCCTCGCTGGAAACGCGCCTCAAGACGCGGCCCGCAAGGCCGCCGACACTGACATGCTCTTAGAAAAGCAATCCTTTTCCGACCCGATTGTCCAAAGCATTCGAGAAACGGATGTCGATCACGCCCTAACTCCCACCGCGCTGATGATGCAAAGCGGCCACAACGTGGCAACCTTCTCCGAAAAGTACGCCCAATTAGGGCGCGACATACTCCGGCACCCCTATTGGGACGAGCTTCCTTCGAGAAACCACTGGGCAGATTTCGAAAGCGGACAAAACCGCGAAGACCTCAACGCCCCCGAAATGTCGATTCCTAAACTTGGTGGCAAAGTAAATGCCAAAGCTTATCGGCACAATGCCTCTTTTCCGATTTCCAAAGGTGTTCGAGCCCCCACCTTTTCAAGTTGCATCAATCCGAGTGCCACCTTTGACCCGCAAATAGCGGGCCTGCACGGTGCAACAATAAGTGGGCCTTGTCGCCCCGATAACGGCGTCTACTTCGACTTCCTAACCAACGGTCGCTGTGAGTGCGAAGGTCGTACCGCCAATATCACGCCTATTCCAGATCGCGGGTCCTCCTTAGAGCGTGCGGTTCGAGTAGCCACCATTGATCGCCCTGTACCTGCTAAAGAGTGGCTTTTAAGTTACGAACTCTATCATACCTACCCCAGCGACCTGCGCCTCTGGCTTCACCTTCCCACTGGCAACACCATCGAATTAGAGCGCCCCAACGGCTCGAGGCCCGCAACCATCTCCGTACGCAATCGGTCGTTAAGCCACTTGCTCGGCCAACATTCGATCGACATGGGTCTGCATTCCATAGAGAACCCCGGCTACTTCGTCCTTGAGGTCCGCGATACTTATGCACGCGATACCGGCAGTATTTTGTCCTTCAGTGTCCAACCCGTCCTTGAACCAGTCAATGACCGTTTGTATTGCGCACTAAAAGAACTTGATATGGATTCGCGCCAGCACCGAGTAACCAACGACAAAACTACTCTTTGGCAAGTCTCCCAAGCTAATGACGCCCCACAAAATATTGAGATAGCTCATCACAACGACGCCTCTCGCTACCTCTCCAATCGTGCATCCAAACTCAAGCTCAAGCTGGATAGCCCTGAATTCACCGTCAGCTCTCCTTTAGACCGAGAAGATCTCTTCGTCGCATTGGAAGCCTCTGACATCCCATTATGGCACAACGCCGCTTGGAAAATTGCCGGAGACTTTTCATATACCCTCGACGCTACCATGCGAACCCACCCAAGCGTACGGGGGAACTTGTTGGGTTTTTCCGTCGTTGGAATGACCGAAACCGCTGAAAAAAATGAGTTGAGTGTCACAGCCAAAACCGATGTGACCCTTCCAGCTACTAGCGTGGTTGGCAGATTTAATGGTGCACTCCGAATAGGAAATTTAGACCGCGTTCTATCGGAAACCACTCTGGTTGGTTTCTCCCAGCAAAACCACAACGTAAGCTCTTTTTGGACCCCTACCTGCAACGGCATCGGCTGGTGGGGCTGCACTTGGAAACGGTCCAATCTCGTAAGCCCACAACCGAACGACTCCATGCCAACCTTGGGAGCTCAGGTAGGTTCTCGTGAAGAGAAGCAACACTTCCTTTCACTGGATGGCTCGGTCACCCTGGATTTTGGTTGGTT
>CAXGXL010000868.1:0-1834 GCA_964013555.1 uncultured bacterium | reverse complement strand
GGCCCAACCCAGGTAGCAAGGCGCTCTGACTTAGTAAGTGAGAAGATTCTAGAGCTGCTCACGAACCCCTGTTTTGCGTTAGGGGAGCAGGGCAAAGCGTGTTAGATTGACTTATTATCAGGAGATTGGACGTGTTTTCGTGGCAACCAAGTTGGTAGGAGATTCTTCCCTAGGCGTCGAGGGGGCCGAAAAAAACGCTTCAAGTCCTTGCGGGACTGATGCGCTCTCTAATTTTCTCGTAAAATTGGGGGGATTGTTACTAAAATATGGTGCCCCTACTCAACGGATTGAAAGCGTTTTGCGCGCCGCCGCAAAAGCGCATCACCACTCTTGTGAGGTCTTCGCGGTTCCAACGGGGCTTTGGGTGAGTCTCCTGCGCCAGGCAGAACATCGGCCGGCGGTTCGATTGATTCGTGTCTATGGGTGGGAAACCGATCTGCGACGTTTGTTGCTGCTGGACGGAGTTTTTAATGCCGTGGCCAGTGGAGAACTCAACCTAACCGCGGCGATGGATCGCCTAGAAGAGATCGATACGTCCTCGACAAGGTACAAGTCGCTGATAACAATTTTGGCGGGTGTTTGTACGTGTGGGGCTGCCGCTTTTCTTTTTGGTGGCGGGCTTAGAGAGAGCTGTGTCGGGGCGTTTTTAGGTTTTGCAGGGGGAGTAATTGGCCAGGTCGGTGCTCGGGTTGCCCGAATTAAACTCTTGGTAGATTTTTTGATCGGAGTTTTAACCGGTGTGGTGGTCTGGGGGGCGATGGTGCTGCAGCCTGACTTGATTCGCCGGCCAATGCTTTTAGCTGGCATTGTGGTTGTGGTTCCCGGCATGACCTTGACAGTCGGTTTGGGGGAATTGGCTCACAAACAGCTGGTTAGCGGGGGAGCTCGATTGCTTCATGCGGGGATGGTCTTGGTTTCAATGGTCTTGGGAATAACTGTGGTGGTGCTTTTCGAGCATTGGACCGGTGTGGCACTTCCCGCCGGGGGGCAAGTTGAGGTTCATTCGTTTTGGGTTCAGGCCGTAAGCGCTGTGATTGCGGGGACAGCTTTCGCGGTTCTTTTTTCGGTACCAAAGGGGAGTTGGTTTTTAGCAATTCTGTCTTGTCCGTTGGCGTGGTTGGGATCGGTTGGCACCGAATTGTATTTGGCCTCTGGAGCGATGGCCTCCTTTGTCGGAGCCCTTATCTTGGGGCTTTATGCGAATTGGATGGCGCGGCTAACAGATCGCCCAGGGCAGATATTCTTATTACCCGGACTTATTTTACTGGTTCCTGGCACCATGAGTTTTCTGGGGTTGGGTGAGTTTTTGAGAGGCGACGCATTGAAGGGGGCGGCTTATTTATTCGAGACTTTATTGAACGCCGGGGCGTTAACCATCGGGTTGGTTTTGGCCAGCGTTGCTTTGCCACCGCGAAAGCTATTGTGAGGAGCTTTTGGCTTACTGGGGATATTGCAAGCGGCTCTCTAGTTGTTTATGAAGCAGCCTATGAGCATAACTGAATTCCCCATTACGCCTAAGGGTTACGAGAAACTCAAAGCAGAAGTTGACCACCTCAAAAAGGTCGAGCGGCCCAAAATAAGTGAAGAAATTGGAGCAGCTATTGAGTTGGGTGACCTGAAAGAGAATTTCGAATATCATTCAGCCAAAGACAGGCAAGGGATGATAGAAGCTAAAATACGTGATTTGGAAAGCAAATTTTCTAGGGCGAAGGTTATTGACCCTACTAAGCTCTCCGGTGAGCGGGTTGTTTTCGGTGCAACGGTGACCATTGAGGATGTTGAGAGTGGAGAAGAGAGGACCTATCAGATTGTGGGTGAGACGGAATTCGATATC
>CAXGXL010000867.1:0-1837 GCA_964013555.1 uncultured bacterium | reverse complement strand
CCTTCCGTTTATCATTACTTGAAGAATCTCTAAAGATGTTCCTACTGGCTTGGCCTTCATTTGAGCCAGAGAAACATCTACTCCTTGAGCTTTTGCGGCTCTGTGGGTTGGGTCGGTTTCTTCTTTTTGGGTACCCAAATTGATGGCTAATGGGCTTATTTACCGCCCTCGTTCGGAGAGTGGTCTCTAGACCTTGGGTTTGATATCACTCCATAAGAACGATAACTTTTGTAAATATCAGCCCGCAACGAGCCCAAAGGGGTATCCACCTAATATGGAAGCACAATTCGACGGAACCAATCGACTTGTTGATTATTTGGCTTTACGCGAAATTGCTTTAGCTGGAGATGGCAGAGCATTCGACGAGCATTTAGTGGACATGCTTGAGAATTCGACCCAAGAAGAGTTGATTCGACAACCGCGTCTTTTACCCAGAATCGAAACGAGGCGAGGGTTAAGTGCCGCAACATATTCTACGAGCCACGCGGAGAGCTTTCCTCGCTCCTTCGACATCTTTCGAGAGCTTTGCGGCATACTTACTAGAGAGGGCTTTGTTGAGTTTCTCTTCAATCCCAACCAAGAGGACTTGCCGGTGGGAAATCGAAGGGCCTTGCTTTGCTTGCCCGATGACTCATCGATAAGCGAATTAACTAAATCCTTCGAAGCCAATCGCGCCATTCAATTTGGGGGGCTGATCAACGACGGCTTGTTACATGAATTGCGAATCATGATAGAGCAAGCACCTTTTCGCCCCCAGGGACACGGGCACCTTGGGGAAGACGACAATCTCGCCTTTACCCCTCTCTTGGCTATTCTTAAGTTCATCTTAACCGACGCGAGCGTGCTTCGAAAAGTAGAACGCATCGTCGGGTTGCCTTGTGGCACAGCAAAGAAACTCCTTGGCCGCATTTATAGAATGCGACCAAACGTTGATGAGGATGGTTGGCACAACGACGTCAATCCGAAGCAACAACGACTAGTGGCCATGACGGTCCAATTGAATGAAGGCAAACCAGAAGGTGGCAATCTTTTGCTTCGCAGAAAAGGACGTCGTCGACATTTCTATGCAACCCCAGCTCTAGAGTTGGGAGGGGTCAATATCTTTCGAATTTCGGGAGACCTCCAACATAAAGTGAGTCGACTCAAGGGAGATTGTACCCGCATCGTTTTTGCTGGTTGGTATTGCTCTAGTGATGGCTTTGATTACGCCGAGTGGGTTCGCAGACCACTCTTTTCCAAAGAGCCTAGCTGGGCCCAGTGGCTCAAGTGGCTAGTTGGATCCCCGTAATCTCGATTACTGAGTTAGTAAGCAATAGAGTACGCATCAACGTATGAGACCAGCCCACTTTTGCAGTCAGGACCGTAAAGTTGTAGAGTTTTAATAGAGCTGCCTCGGTACACACACTTCTTGCCTCATTCGGCCCGAGGCTTGTTCGGTTTCGAAAAAGCATTAGGGGTAAATCAACATGCGAAATAGTGTTTGGAGAATTTTCTCCCCAAGATGGCTCGCGGCTTTCTCGCTCATCTCATTCGTGGGGGGATGTTATAATGAAGCCAGTACCAAGGAATTTGTCTGCAGTGTAGAAACTTGTCCCCAGAACAGTTCCTGTTTGGATAATCAATGCGTTTGTGATGAAGGATGGATCCCTGACGGTCAGGGAGGATGTGCTCAATGCCTTGACGGTGAAGAGAGGACCGGAGAGACGGCCTGCGGCCCAAACGGTAACGGTCGTCGCATTGAGGAGTGCATCTCGGGCGCTTGGGCGCTAACCGATAACTGCGAAGGACAAGCAGAATGCCTGATCGGCTCGGAGCGAGAAGAGGCCTGTGGGCCGAA
>CAXGXL010000866.1:0-1837 GCA_964013555.1 uncultured bacterium | reverse complement strand
GTTAAAGATGGTCAAGAAGCCCTTGAGCGGGTGAACGAAGTTAAACCCGATTTGCTCTTATTGGATTTAATGATGCCTCATCGCAATGGCTTCGAAGTATGCCGAAGCTTAAGGTCCAATCCTAGATGGGCAGAGGTGCCTATTTGTATTCTGACGGCCCTAACTGACCAACAGGCGCACCAGGCGGCCATTGGGGCAGGTGCAGATCGCATTCTTCTTAAACCATTTCGAGCTAACGAGCTTCGATTGGCTATCGAATCCCTCTTAGAAAAAGATGCCGCTGAGCGCCTTTTAGTAGAAGCGCTTGAAAATGCCCGAGCCAAACAAGTGGACCTAGTTCGTTTCTTGGTGCATGATTTGCGCGGTCCGTTGACGGTTTTGCGCAGTAGCCTGAATATATTAGGAAAACAGAAACTACCCCCCACTACAGTAGATTTACTTGAGAGCGGTCAAGACGCTGTTTTGCGCTTGGCTTCTATGGTGGATTCCATTCTTGTGGGAATGGATTCTTCCCAATTAGGGGCATTGCCCATGAACGAAGTTTTCGACTTGGGGCAGGTCGTGGAGGGTGCAAGCAAGGAGCTAAGCGTTTTATTTAGAGCTCGGGAATTGACGGTAATCAAGCGTCTTGATGATGCGCCACGCACAGTTCGTGGCCGGGCCGATCTCTTCCGAATAGCGGTTACCAACTTGTTGATCAATGCTGTTGAGCACTCGCCCTTAGAAGGCGAACTCGTAATTCAAAGCGGACTCTCAGAAGCCGGGGATTTTCAATTGAGGATAACCGATCAGGGCCCAGGGATACCTCAGGAGGTGCAAGAAGATATTTTCACTCCCGAAGAATTGTCCAGCTTGAAATCAAGAGGAGTTCGCCTAGGGCGGGGCCTTGGCTTGGTGGTTACGCGATTAGCCATCGAACGCCTAGGGGGAAGAGTGAATTTAGTTGCCCCCCACCATCACAGGTTTATGACAGCTCTGGAATTAACCATTCCAAAGCAGTGCTTTTTGGCTTCGGCTAGCCAACAAAACGATCGGGAGCCATCCTCAGATTGGACTGGTCCGATTCGCTTAGCCATGAGGCTGTTCGTCGACGGTCGGGAGCACGAAGTCTTCACTAAGGAAGTATCGAAAAGAGGGGCTAGTGTTATCTGGTCGGAAGATATGCCTTTTCCCGAAAGCGAGAGATTGCTTGTGTCTCTGGTCGTCAGCCCGCAGGCAAAAACAGAGGCTCGCTTTGCGATGCAGGATGGCGAATTAGTGAATATAGAGTGGAGTGATCCTTCTGCTGAATTTCTGGACTTCATGGAGCAGGTTCGAAAGTCGCTCTCGTAGCCAATCAATGCAATCGGTGCTTATTTGCCCTCCAAAAAGGCACCAAGAATGCAACCTCTAAGATCTCCGGTCGGTTTTATCAGCCTCAATATTACTCACGCGTCGCAAGTGGTACGGTCTCACCTCAATAATTGACAGGCTTTTTGTTACTTTGCCTTAAGTTATCCTTTTGGCGGACGATGCTTAGGGGGTAGGCGGAGCATGGACTGCATAAAGCAAGCAGCACCGCGACAAATAGTAACGTCCTAAGGGCGTCGAATATAAAACAAAAATTGTAATTCGACGACAGTCAAAAACGCAAGTTTTCTTAGCGCCCACACGAAACGCTAACAAGAAGGGGTCCAAAGGACGTGCTTAACTCAGAGGCAATCAATTTTGGTGTAGTCAACACCAATTCCAGCTCTAGCCAGGGTAGTTCAGGTAAGCCAGGTGCAATTAGTTTTGGTGGGTTGGCTACCGGCTTGGATACACAAAGCATCGTTGAGTCGTTAACGAATGTAGCCCG
>CAXGXL010000865.1:0-1839 GCA_964013555.1 uncultured bacterium | reverse complement strand
ACCGGCCCGGTTGTGTGTCGAGATAATTGTTTGAGTGTGGATATCGCGCTAGGAAGTCCGTTTCGCAATGCTCTCATAGATTCTGTCTCCGAAGGGTTTTGGGGAGTATCGGGCAAGATTTCGATTTGTTTCCGTTTTTCAAGGGTTTTAGCGCGAAACGAGGCACCTCAGGTGTCTTGGCATTTCGGTTAAACCTCACATAGGGGGCGCCGGAGCTATGTAGTTTGAAAACAAGGCTCTCACTCAACCGACCAGCGGCTATAAAAACAACGCAACTACATAAGATTTCTAACGATATTGAATACATGACGCCCCTCAGCCTCACCGCCACCGAAGCAAAGCCAGCTCTTGCTCAAAAGCCACAAGGCGAACCCGCATTGCGCTTTGGTTGTTCCCCCAAAGCCGCCGTGGACGCAGCCTCTTACGCCTCTTGGGCTGCCCAATGGTTTCCTGATGAGTACGTAGCAGCTGGTGCCGGCCTTACAACTCGCTTGTTACGGAGTGCGGCAGGAAGCCTTGAAATCCAAGGGGCCCTTGAATCTCTAGAGACTAAATCAACCACATACAACAGGTTACTAGCACAACTGGCAGGCCCCAATATGGCGCCGCAAGCGCAAAATGCCGCTCACTTCATTGAATCAATACAACATTCGAACCGGGAGCTAGCCCCCAAGGATGCGCCAACAAGCCTTTTGGCAGGGGCTATTGAAATCGGTTCATCAGTGGTGGGATTTGAACGAGGAATGACCCTAGCATCACTCACGCGATGGAGCCCACAACTCTTTAGGGCCGGTCAAAAAGCCGCACGAGCCTTAATTCATGGTCTTTTGCCGAAGCCTCTAGCCTCAAGATGCTGCTCATCTCCCAGGAGGATTCTTCGAGAGGAGAGCCGCGCTAATAAGCATCAGAGGAGGGTTCTCGCCATTCACCGAAAGCGCATTGCGGCCCTCAAGCAGCCCCAAGTACTTCAAATATTTGATGCCCTTGTCAAAGAGTCACTTGGTCCTAAGAATTGACTGCAAACACCACAAGCTCGGTTTGCATCAGAAATAATTGAACGCAATCAACAAACGAATTGGAGTGCAGGCCACCAAATAAAAACGTTCCCTAAAACTAACAACACACCGCGTTACTATCTTGTTCTCAAACGATACACGCCCAGTAATTTATCCCCCCACCGCAGCCCCTGAAGAAGCGTAAAGTATTCTAGGATCGTATAAATTCAATATTCCGCGCCTTCTCTGCAATTATGAGATCTGGCTTACCCCCTATAAGCTCCCATTTTCGCAATAAAAATAATCCCCCCACCATTTAGGCATCAAATGGCACGCATTGTGCTCTTTATGTTGAGTCAAGAGTAATCCAAGCGGAAGAAAGGATAGGATATCTGTGGTTGGGGAAGCATCAAATGCAAACGCAAAGGACCTGCGTATTTGCACTGCATTCAAAGAGCATTCAGCTATTGTTCGCGGCCTCATTGAGCGAATGATTGGACCCGATCCATTTGTGGATGACTTAGTTCAAGAAACGTTCTTGATAGCGTTAATCAAGCAGGGCAATTTGAGAAAAAAGTCGGCCCTTAGAACGTGGCTCTGCGGTATTGCTCTTAACCTGTGTCGCCATCAATTTAGACGAAACAAACGACAAAAAAAACTCTTAGACAAAATGTCGAGGGCCGCGGCAGAATCCCCAAGAACTCCTGAAGAAGTTATGGCCACTACGCAAGAACTGGCCTATGCAAAAAATAGAGCAAGAAAACTGTCCACGAAACAGCGAGAAGTTTTTGTATTCCACGAACTCTTTGAATTGGAAGGGCAAGAAATTGCTGATGCCTTGAAT
>CAXGXL010000864.1:0-1840 GCA_964013555.1 uncultured bacterium | reverse complement strand
AGGGGAGCGCTTGAAGAGGGCCTAGAGGGATTTTAGGAAAGTTCCCGCTTGGCGGAAGGTCCGCTCGGCATCTTCAGCGGTGGTGGCTATGGCTGTTACCCCAATTTTGCCGGTATCGTCTAGGGCACTAATATTGTGAAAAACGAGACCGGTATGGGTTTTAGGATTGTAAAGAAGGTTGGCATCTCTGAGAATCTTCTCCAAGGCGCTCCATTTAATTCCCTTTAGGTTAGCGTCGTCGTCCATGACATGATCGCTGACCCAATAGTGGATCTGGGTTCCATCTTTCGTCTTCAGGACGTGGGTATTGGGACAGTATTCCGCGTCGGTTACGGCTTTAGCGATCTGCAAGCCATGGGTGCTTCCCACTTGGCGTAGGTTAATTTCTAAGGGAAAGAGGTTAAAATCTGCGGCGGCAGAGTCTTTGGTCTTGCTAACGGCAAGGTAATCCACCCCAAAATAACCAACGACACCACGCTTGGCCAACTCTTGCCCGACTTTAAAGGTAGCGTCCTGCACCGAGGCTCGAAAAGGGCTTGGCGCCGGAAAGGACCCGCCTTGATAGGCCATTTTTTCGTTGGTGAATTGGCCATGAGTTGCGAGAGCTTCTACCCTGCCGTCGGTGTGGATAAAGAACATGCCGGTGAGTTCCTCGACAAATTCCCCTTCGGCAAAGAGTTCGATGACGCAACCGACTTCCGCAAGATCGTTATCGAAGTTCTCGAGAGAACATCCAGGAAAGTCCAATCGGTCTATTTCGGCTTCTATTAATCGATGCTTTTCGGTGAGGGAGGTGTTGGGGTCGAATTGGGGAATGTTGAAAACGGCGTTGCCGCGGCCTGATACACTTTCGTTCATTTTAACGACTGCGCGTTGGGCAGTGGGATTTCGCTCGATGGTTTCTAAAAGAGCTTGTACTAGGTCTCGACGACTATGAAGGTCGTTGGCGCCGTCAAAACAGGTCAGGCCAGCATCGGTAAATAGCTTGCGCCCACCGCTTTTTGTTCCCCAATAATCTAATTCAGGAGAACGAGGACCTTCCACGGGAGTGCCAAGAACCTCACCTAGGTCATGGATCTTTTGGCCGGAAGCGAAGGCGTGGATCAGGGCTCGCTCGGGTTGCACTCTTGCTTGCAGATCCGCCAAGCCTTTTTTTGAAGATAGGAGTTTCTTTTCAATTGGGAGTGAGCGGGGGTCGTTGAGCACAACAAATGAAAGGCGGCTACGAAGTTCTTCGGGATTGTCGCAATGCGCCAAGGTGTAGTTTAAAACGTCGTCGGCTATGGGCTTTGAAAGCACGAAGATGATCTCAGAGTTGGACTCTCGCTGTGCGAGGGCTTCCCATAGGTAACGCTGCTCGACGTGCAGGGCGTGGCCATCGATGGGAGAACCAACGCTTTTGGATGGAATAACCACGATTTGCAGTGGTGTGCCTTGGTCTGCCTGGGCGTAACGTTTACTCAATGCCTCGTGTTGTGCTTGGATTTTGGACGTGGCGATAATCGCCGGATCGCAATCGGGAGTTTGTGGAGCGCTTGCTAGAGAACTCGAGTGCAAGGGCAACACTTGGTCTGAAGGTGAAGAGGGCCTGGCACCGGTTGCTTCTAGGCGGGTTGTGGCCGGGGTTGGAAGAAAAGTCGGAGTCGTTTTTTTGGGGACCGAGAATGGGGTGTCGATTTTGGCGGAATTGGCCCCAGGCTTTGCTTGGGGACTAGATTTACCGGAACTGCCTGGAGATACGTGAAGTGGTTTTGTACTAATTAATCTTATCATGGCGTCAACTCCAACGGGTAGATTGGTATAAATTTCTTTTTTTTTTGAATTGTCGGATTGTGGGTGG
>CAXGXL010000863.1:0-1840 GCA_964013555.1 uncultured bacterium | reverse complement strand
GGAAGAAGCAATGGAGCCGAGGGGGGGCGCCAAGAAGGGGTCGATTTTTCAGGGACCAACAACCAAGAAGAGGGTGTTGACGAGGCCGACTTCGTGAAAACCGACGGTTATCACATCTATGTGTTGAACGGGAATCGTTTAGAGATTTTCGAGGTACCAGAATTTGGTGAATTGGAGCCCATAAGTAAAACTCCAGTTGAGGGAAGGCCGAGCACCCTTTTATTGGAGGGGGATAAGGCTCTTGTTTTTTCCCAGATTAATACGAATAGATTACCTGAGGACCATCCCTTACGAGACCAGGTTGCTGATTTTCGAGATGAATGGGGATATTGGTACGGATCTTCCAATCTCACGAAGGCTTCTGTTTTCGACCTTAGAGACAAAAGAGATCCTCAATTAATTCGCGAGCTCTATTTGGAGGGTAATTACAAGACCGGGCGTAAAGTGGGATCCTCGATTCGCATGGTGTCTTATGCTTGGATTGATGTGCCCGGGGTTACCCAATGGCCGAATTATCCCGACGAGTATTGGCAGTTGGATTGGGATGACCCCCGCCGTCAAGAGATTGAAACACGGGTCATTGAGGAGGCTATTTTGCGCAACGACGCAGTGATAGCCTCCATTGAATTGAATGAGCTGGTACCGCAGCTCTACGAACGGCTCGAAAACAATAATTTCATTGAGCATGAATTTACCGAGAGTGCATGCGCTGAATTTAGAGTTGCGGATGATGGACTAGGGCGTGGCTTCACTTCGATTCTAACCCTTGATTTGCTCGGCGATAATTTTTCCTTTGATGCCGACCATATCGTCACCAATTATTCGGAAGTGTATGCTTCTTTGGATACTCTTATTTTGGCTGAACCTGCGTTTGATTGGTGGTGGTTTTGGGGCAATGAAGACGTAGACGATGCGACGAATATCCATCGATTTGACATTAGTAACCCGGGCTCTACGGTCTATACGGGAAGTGGTCGTGTTACTGGACTGATTCGAAATCAGTTTTCTCTTTCTGAGTACGAAGGCTTTGTTCGTGTCGCTACGACTCAAGACATGCGACGATGGTGGGTTGAGGAGGAAATCGAGCCCACTAATAATGTGTTTGTCTTAGCGGGCGAGGACACATTAACCACGGTTGGGTATCTCGGTGGAATTGCGAAAGGCGAGCGAATTTGGTCTTCGCGGTTCGTTGGAGAGCGAGCATTCTTGGTCACTTTCCGAAATATAGATCCGTTGTGGACCATTGATTTGAGTGATCCGACTAGCCCGCGGATAAAAGGAGAATTGGAAATTCCTGGTGTGTCTACCTACATTCATCCTCTGCCAGACCATTTATTAACGATTGGCTATGGGGGCGATGAGAATGGGTTGGATTGGAAAACACAGGTGTCTCTCTTTGATGTCAGCGATTTTGAGAATCCGAGTCTTGCCAGTGCTTTGTCTTTAGCCCCAGCAAGTGGTGATGACTGGAATTACGCTTGGAGCGAGGCAGCATGGGAACACAAAGCCTTTCAATATTGGGCGCCGAAGAAACTACTGGCGATTCCCCTAAGCACATATCGGTATAATTACTCCAATGGCCAATCTAGATACGAATATGTAAGTAAATTGCAGATCATCAAAGTTAGTACCGAAGATGGGTTGTCACTTTTTGATGCGATTGACCACTCCGATTTTTTCAATAGCGGCGAAAATCGGTATTGGGACTATCGAGATGTTCGTAGAAGTATTTTTATGGGGGATTTTATCTATGCAATCAGTGACAAAGGAATTACCGCTCATAATTTAAATAGCATGGATTTAACTGCCTCTGCTTCTATGGCCGGAAGTTATTACGAAG
>CAXGXL010000862.1:0-1841 GCA_964013555.1 uncultured bacterium | reverse complement strand
TTTGTCTTGTTCCTATTTGGCTTTAGGCTCAAAGGTAGGAAAGGCATGCTCCACTCTAAAGGCTTTGATGGGTATCGAGGTACCTTTTTTAACCGAAGGGACACGGGCCAGTGTAGATACCAATAGACGAAGCGTACGTCGTACGGTATTTCGTTCGTGCAGATTCTTCCTTGGCGATGTTGAGGTAGTTTTTGCGACACCAAAGAGCCTCTTATAGGGGCGACGAGGCCGGTAGTTTTTCCTCTAATTGTTGAACTACCTATGGCCTCTAGTCCTGGAAATCGAGCCGCCAGGACGTAGCGGGGTACTCATGCGCTTTATGCGTTGTGAGTGCCCCGTTACTTTATGTACCGTAGGGTTGTGAACCTTATTTTGAATATCAAAAAAAAACAGGCAGCTTGATTGGCTGACATGGGGCTGGTGTTGTGCCGAGGGATCTTCTTATTTTGCGGCAATACAATGGGCACTTAGGAAGGTCGTGAGGGTGTATGCGCTTAGACCTAAACCTGAGTCTTGCTCCGCCAAGACGTTAAGCATCTTTTGTAGCTTGGAGTTAAGGTTGGATTTCAGCAGTTCAATGACAATGGGTAGGAGGGTGTCGGCGGATTGTTTGTTTGATGAGCCTATTTGACAAAGTTCCAGTACTTGTTGGAGTCCGAGTAGTTGATTCTTGCTGGAAACTAGGTCGGGACAGCGTTTTAAATTAAAGAGCGCCTTTGAAAATCTATTTTGTTGGTTGGTGCGTTCTTCTTCGGTTAACTGGGCCAATGTGGGACCAACCGCAGGATCTTGTGAGAGAATCGATAGAATCTCTTTAGATTGTTCTGCAAATTCCACTTGGGCGTAGATATTTTTTCCCAATTCAAATGCTTCGTTACAAACTTTGATTCGTTGCGCTTTTGATATTTCCGGCTGTTTCGTCCATTCATATGAGGAGTGATAAAGGTCAACTAATTTATCGCGAGCTTCGATTTCCGTAAAATTCTTGGAATAAGCCCAAATCGTTTCGAATACAAAAATCGCGTACAGTTTTTCTGGGCTAGCGTCGTTGAAGGTGCGGCGACCAAACCAGTTTTTGGGGTGTTGTGCTTGAAATTGCTCGATAAAGGCTTGTTGGTTTTCTCGTGTATAAGTTGGTTGATTTGTATCCAGGGAGTAACGCGATTCAAGAGCTGAGGCTATGTTCGAGTGTGGGCTTCGGCTCTCCTCGATGGTTTGAGATACAAATCTCGTTAGTTTTGGAGGAGTAGGTCCAAGAACATGAGGGGGCTCGATTTGCAGGCTAAGAGGGGAGACGGGGCGACTACTTGGCTCGGTTGCGCTTCTTCGAAATGAATCTTGACTGTGGCTGGCGATTCTATCATGGCTTGTTGGGGGCGGTATCCGGCCAGAGGAGTTGGTCGAAGAATTCGATTTTTTGGGAGCGTCGTGGTTGGATACGCTTAGAGCGCTTGTAGGCGCGGTAGACACATCGATCGGCGGTGAAATGGAAAGCATCTTATTCCTCCATTGAAGAGATTTCTCTTTCCTTACTGCTACTTAGGGTAGATTTCGATATTATCGGCGCAGAGGGCACAAAGTTGCGCTTGAAACCGAGAGCTTCAATCATCCTAACCCCAGTAACTCCTCTTTGCTGGGGTTCGCTAGCTTCGGTTGGGCAAGGGTGCCAACGCCAGGTGCTATTCTCGGCTGCGCACTTTGCTTTTTCCATTTTTGTCAAAAGTTCAGGGGGAGGGGAATACCATGTTTTTTCTCGGCAGATGCTCCCCGCTATTGAGTTCATTGGGAGAGTTTATTCTTCGCCCCTAAATTTCAAGGTGTAGGTCCCGCATGAGGGAGAC
>CAXGXL010000861.1:0-1856 GCA_964013555.1 uncultured bacterium | reverse complement strand
AGAACAACTTGAGCTGGCCCTTGCGAGATAAGCAAGCGGCCTTTGACCAAGCAGGTCGAGATTTGGCGCAAATTCAAGCGTGGGTCGGTCAGCAAAAATTGGCACCAGAGCAATTGCGCATGGCAAATGATGAGATAAGCGAGTTACTTATTGATATCCGAGCTGCGGAGATTGATATTGAGGAGAATACTTGGACACGTGTGGGTAAGGATGCTCACCCCGGTTTACCTCGTGCGCAAGTGGAGCAAAAGTTGGCCGAATTGAGCCGAAAGTTGCACGACGCCGCAGAACGTCGCGCTGAGGCCCTTCGGGCTCGAGCGAATTTCAACGACAAGCCTCACGGTCTTGAACGATTCAAAGCGAGAGGTGAGACTCGTAGTCGTCCCCGGAGTAACGCTGGTGATGATTTGGCCATTGATATTGCTCTTGCTGAAGGCGGAGCAAAAACTGCCCCAAAAGCAGTAGCCTTGTCTGGAAATGAAGCAGAGCGGGCACTAAGCAATGTGCGAGCAGAGGTTTCGAAGGCACGTGCGGCTTTAGGAGTTCTTTTCAGTGACGCCAAGGCCAATGATATGCAGTGGCCCCTGCGAGATAAGCAAGCGGCGTTTGACCAAGCAGGTCAAGATTTAGTCGCAATTCAGGAATGGGTGGCGGCACAAAAATTTGCCCCAGAGCATTTGCGTAAGGCTAATGATGAAATAGTCGATTTTCTGGTGGATATCCGTGAGGCGGAAGTCGATATTGCGGAGCATACATGGGAGCGTGTGGGAAGAGATGCTCACCCTGGCTTGTCTCGGGCAGAAGTAGAGCAGAGACGAGCTGCTATAAGTCGTAAACTCGAAGAAGCGACTCAGCGGCGGGATGCAGCCCTCAAGACTCGAGCAAATTTCAACGGTAAGCCTCGCGGCCGTGACCGATTCAAGGCCAAAGAGGTTACCCCAAAACCCGTACCCAATACTACTGCGGGGGGGTTCGAAATTGAGTTTGTGGCGCCGCATACTCAAGCAACACCTGTCCAGAAAACCGAGACCTTTCAGGCTTGGATGGAGTTTGAAGCGTTAAGTCACGAGCAGATTAGAAGCGCTTCTAGGGAATTGCGAGCGCATGTCCGGTGGGTCAATAGTACCTGTAAACGGGCGAATGGACGAATTTCTCGGGCTTTGGAGGGCAAGAGAAACCAGATTGAGAGGCTAGAGAAAGCTATCCGGCTGGCGGAGCAGGATTTGGTGGGTATTGAGCGAAAAATTCAGGAGCAAGCTCTTCTTGCGAGTGGGGATTCGTACGCTGGCGTTCTCGAACTTGTTGGAACGCCCAAAAAGAGTCTTAAAGCAATCGTCGCAAATGCGAAGGTCCGACTGAACCAACTTCATTCTCTAAATCAATAATCGGTCCTGTTTCGTTTGGGGTATTGCAGAGCCTTTTCGAGGGCTTGGATTCTTAGGAAACGAGACTCTCAAAAGTGCTCTAAGATCCTTGATTCCAATTGAACCAATGATGCGGGAATTGCTGGGGATCAAAAACCCGGAAATTGCTCTACTGATTCTCGAAAAATCTCGAAGAACCATTGACCGTAGTAGTGCGTCCGATTAACCGGCTAGGGTGGGAGTGTCTTTTCGCAAGCGCGATTGGAATTTTACCTAAAATAGACCGACTTTCTTTAGAGGAGCGAAACCATGCCATTCGTACATCGTTTATTCGTGTTTGCAAATTCGTTTGTGTTCATTTTGCTGGCTACCCTTTACACTGCGGGGTGTTCGGGCGAGGCCTCTCCTGATGCGACTCGGCGGGCTTCGGGGAGTGCTATTGCTGGTGATTCTCAAACGGAAGAGGAGGCAGAGAATCTCGACCAGGGTGCT
>CAXGXL010000860.1:0-1856 GCA_964013555.1 uncultured bacterium | reverse complement strand
GATTTATCGAATTATTCCCGTGTTATTTTCAAGTGCTTGTTTGCGGCTCAAAAAAATCAAAGAAGAGCAAATACAGTAGCATTCAAGGTTACCATAGCTAATTGTCTGAAAGTCTAGCGAAAAAACGAATTTGTTTGCATTTTCCTGCTTTGTTGTCGGGTGGGAAAGTCTCAAGAGTCAGAAACGCTATTGGGGCTCGAATTATTCAATATCTAAAGCTAATTGATTCGCCCCAAAGTGCCTCTTTCAGCAGCCTTGGCGCCCAACTGCAGGTAGGTTACCGACCATTGTCTACTTGGCTTGTCGTTAGCGAGCACTTTGAAGCTTTACACATCTTTGAACCCTCGGTCTACCAGCTTGTGGTTGTTAATCATCTCCGTTTGCAACTAAAGGGTCGGATACGCGCAATCTTCATTGAGCCAGCGGCCTCCGCCGTCGTTACAGATTTCTTGAGGCGCGCGCACTGTATCCCAGACTCGTATTTCGTCCAGTGCGCCCGTGAAGAAACTTTGCTCAATTTGGTCCCAAGAACCTAATTCAAGGTCTTGGGCTGGGTCGATTCTACCAGAAACAGTCTTCCTGCCCACTGGGTTAGCATTCAAAAAGAGTACCATCTCATTTCCGTCATAGGTCCCAGCTAAATGAAACCACTGCTCCGTGGGAAGGCTAGTCGGAGCGTACCAAACACTATGAATCGTACCATCAATTTCTAGTCTCCAAAGTAGGCGAAGTCCATTTTCTCCCGGGCTTAAGGAGAGTCGGTAATTGTTGTTTCCTCCAGCTAGTAGATGTGGGTAGTAGGTAGTTTCTTCGCTAGAGACGTAGATCCATGCTTCGAGAGTTACGGCATTACCTGAGAGCGATGCTAAGCTATTGGGGATTTGAACTCGCGTGTTGTTTCCGTTGAAGCTAAGAGCACTTCCGCATGGGCTATCGAGTCTCTCAAAGTCGCCGAGCACTCTACCCGAATGTTCATGTCCACTTGTATCCGTGATGATGACTCCTGACTCTTCCGACATTGGAAGCGATAGAACAAGGTGAGGCGCTTGTTGGACCCCGCAGCTTTGGGAGCATCCTCCAACGTTCGAGTTGCATTCTTCATTGACATCGTTTGGTGATTCCGTTTCGGTAGCCGGATCTAGTTGCCCAGGTGGTTGGTCCGAATTGTTTGTTGAGTGTGGTGGGGGGGAACCCGGTATGGATACAACTTCGCGCACGATGGTTGTGGGTTCGGAGCATCCCGAATTGTAGATGATTGTAGCTGATAGAATTGAAAGTACAATGATGCGTTGCATCGAACCCCCCAGCAATCGTTGTAGTACTATCAACGACTTTGCCCTTGTTCATGTTGAGTGGGGGAGCGCCCAAAAAGAGAGCCATGGGTTCTAGCTTGCCGCAGATGCCCAGCCTTCATTTTTGCGCCAATTGAGAATGTAGGCATAACCCTCAAACGAACCAGCCGAAGCAGGCTCGAGAACATTCCCCAACTTTGTTTTCCGCTTGAGTATAAGGGGCTGGTTTCAAAAAAAAGTCAAGGCTCTCAAGAAGTGCTTACCGTCGGAGTGTCACCAGCTCAATTGAGGGGAAATTCAATTTTCACTTAAGCCATTAGAATCTTTGAATCGTTTAGGACTTGGCTGAGACTCTGAATCCGAAGATCTTGAAGCAAAAAAGTAGGTCGGTTGACCCCACTTTGAGGAAGGAATTGTCGGTTTATTTGCTTTTGGGCGAAGTAGCTAACTCGAGAGTTCAAGTATAGTGCCTCTGAATTGATAGGATAGCCGCCATTCTACTGAAGGAATCGCTACAAAATAATCCAGGGTAAAGAGGGTTGCCCTAAGTACCAAGGGGGCCGG
>CAXGXL010000859.1:0-1864 GCA_964013555.1 uncultured bacterium | reverse complement strand
CGGTTTCGGCATTGATGAGCTTGAGATTGACCCCCATTAAGTCATCGGCGAGCACCGCGACAGTTCCGACCAAAAGCGCTTGAGCTCCAGCTAGGTTACCGCTACTGGTCAGTGAGTCATCTGAAATCTGACCACTCATACTCAAGTCCTGCTCCGCCGTGATTTTGGATAGCTCATTTCGACTAAGGAGCGTAAAGTTCTTTTGGGCTGCTCCATCTAATTCTTGAGCCAAGTATTTTCCGAAGGAAGCAGATGCTCTTCCTTCCGATTCAAAGGAGACGCTAACTCGTAGCCGTCCTTGGGTATCAAAGTCCTTTTTTTGCGAGGCCTCGTTAGCTAGTTCTTTAGCCATTTGGCTCAAGAGGCCTTTAGCGTCTTTGGGTGATTTGTCGGTGGACGCGGTTGTCTGGGAGGATGTTGACGCACAGCCGCCGAGTGCAATGATGATAAGAGAAAATGGGATCAAGAGCTTGGCCATTGAAAGGATCTCCTTGAGCGCAGGGGTTTGTTGGGCTTTTATCAAAGATGGTAGCTAGGCGGAAGAAATAATCCTAGGGGGAGGTGAATTGTCTCGAGTCTTTTGCTCTGTATGGGTTTAGCTATGCAAATTAACCTAAGTGGTGCCGGTTATTGGGCCGGCCTGCGGTGGTGGACCGTCCGCGGGGGAGGGGGGCCGACGGCAGAGCCGAGAAAGATCTCACTTCTTGATTGCTATTCTGAAAAACTGTGGTACACGCTGGCTTTCGCCCTGCTAGTCGGCCGATTCGTGAACCGAATCGACGTGATAGATAGCCGACAAGATTAGACAAATCAGGCAGTTAGAGCGCGTGGCCTTCGTGGGAGAACCCGATAAGTCTCGAGTCATTCTCGGGAAAGGGGCTTTGGCTTGATGCTCGTTAGCGGAAACGAACCTATAGCCGGTTGCGGTGGAGCGTTGGTTCGTACGAGCGTTTGAATTCCATATTGGATTCAGGGAAAGCCCTTTAAGCGCGACAAAGAGCGTCATGAGTCTGAAGCAAAGCTTGTGATTCCACCAGCAATAACACTTAGGGAGTGGCGTTTGTGCTACTCTTGTTAAGGATCCAGCTATGTCTTCGGAAATTAATCAGGTGAATAATTCTTTTGCGGATTTGGGATTACCCACTTCCATTCTTAAAGCGGTCCAAGGAGCAGGTTATGAATCTCCCTCTCCAATTCAGCAAGCAACCATTCCTGTATTGCTTGAGGGTTACGATGTTGTGGGCCAAGCACAAACCGGAACAGGAAAAACCGCAGCCTTTGCCTTGCCCACCCTCCGAAGATTGGAAAAACCCGGGGAATGCCGGGCCTTGGCCTTGGCGCCGACTCGCGAATTGGCCATCCAGATCGAAGAAAACTTTCGCATTTACGGTAAGCATTTGGGCATGAACATGGCCCTTCTCTACGGGGGAGTAAAGTATGGCAAACAACTCGAGCAATTGCGCAACAAGCCCGATATCGTGGTCGCAACGCCCGGTCGTTTGCTTGACCACTTGGGTCAGGGCAACTTGAATTTGAAGAAAATCGAGGTTCTCATTCTTGACGAGGTAGACCGTATGCTCGACATGGGTTTTATCGAGGATGTCACCAAAATCATTCAAAAAACCCCCCGTTCCCGCCAAACTCTTTTGTTTTCGGCCACAATTCCTGATTCCGTGGTTCGATTGGCGGATTGGGCTTTGGACAACCCTGCCGAAGCCAAAATCGACATAAAGATTTCAGCCGCAGACACGGTCAGTCATGCCCTTTACCCAGTCCCTGCAATTCAAAAGTTCGATCTGCTTATCGCCTTGCTCAAAAATATCGAGTTTGAGAATTTGATCATCTTCTTCCAGACGAGACGGGG
>CAXGXL010000858.1:0-1866 GCA_964013555.1 uncultured bacterium | reverse complement strand
TGACGGTTAAGCCAACCGTATCTCCATTGGTTGCATACTCGGAAACACTGTTGGGATCGGTGTCTACATCTACCGGTGTGGTTACATCGTGCTCGTCAATATTGTTGACTCCCCCAGGGGCATCGGGTCCATCAGTTACGATGATGATAAAGTTGCTCGAGGCTGAGCTTCCGTCGCTACTGTTAGCGAGGACGGTGATACCGTGAAAGATGCCGCTGTTATCATTGGCAATCTTCGTCGCATCCGCAACGGTGATGACTCCGGTGTTGGCGTCAATCGCAAAGCGCCCGTTCCCGTTGTTGGGGAGGCTATAGAGGATTGTATCGTTGCTGCTTAGGTCCTCGGCTTTCGCTGTGATTCCAACCAAATCTCCGTTGGAGGCTGACGTAGAGATTTCATTCGGGTTGGGGTCGGCGTCGGTGGGTGTCGAAACAACGTATTGCCCATCATCGCTTGAGTCATTGCTAACATTTACGATGAAGGTTTGGGTTGAGATACTATCGTCGGTGCTTTTAGCCTGAACTTCAATGGTGTAATTGCGGGTCAATTCGTAGTCCAGCTTGGATGCGTTAGCAACGGTGACCACTCCGGTGCCTCGGTGGATGGCAAAGATGCCACTGGAATGGTTGACCAGGGTATAAAAAACGGTGTCGTTATGATCTAGGTCTTGCGCGCTTGCGGTTATTCCTACCAAATCTCCGACAGAGGCTGACTCAGAAACGATGTTTGCTTCGGGATTGGCGTCGGTTGGAGTGGAAACATCGTGCTCATCGGTGTAGCAACCCATTCCAAGAATGCAAAAAATCAAAGCAGAAATAGAAACAAACCTAGACATGGTTACCTTCCCCTAGAGTAAAAGCGTAACGAATTTGGGGTGCATATGCAATTGGGGAGGGATAAGGGCGGTGAAGGCTCTTTTTTGTTGGGTACAAAAAGACCAAGAGACACCCAACGAGCAACCGTTAGAAAGATGGGTCGTTGAAACTTTTTTTTTGAGGGCTAAGAGAAGATTCAATAAATGCAGTGAGTTTATCCGCTGGCGTGAATTGTTTGGAGTGTTCTCCAATTGCGCATGGTTCCCAAAATGCCAAGGGCCTTTTCAATTCTTGCCGTTGTGACTTTGGACCTTCCTATGCCCCCTGGGTAGGTGATGCAAAGGTCTTCTCCTTGGAGCCAAATCTCCTCGGCGTTGGTCTTGATAGTATCAACAGCCTCTTGACTGGGTTTAGAGGCGAGAAACATGACGACCTTCCAGCTGGGATTTAAGTGAGGGTGATGTCTGAAGGGAGCGGCCCCAACTAGAGAATCGAAGTAGGTTCGCTCTTTGAGAATCACTTCGGGACGGTGGCCAAAGCGGCTTTCTATTTCTGGGGCGATATTCGGGGGGCTCGGGGATCTAAATAGGACGTTGCCCGTTTGCAAAATGGTTTGTACGTCCAAGCATCCAAGGTCTTCGTACACTTGTTTAAGAGCAGCCATGGAAATTGGGTTGGCTCCACCAACGTTGATAGCTCTCAAAAACGAAATATATGAAATCATGGCCAACCCGCTCGTTTGAACGTTCTCGCTATTACCTTATAGCACTTTTTCTTCGATAGAAAAAATCTGTCAGGGTCAAATTGCTTTTAGGAATAGCGGTGTAGGGTTTTTGAACCAGGCTATAATTCAAGCGATACCGCGCAGGGGAGCAACCCTTGGAGAAGAAGAAGAAGTCTTGGATGGCCCGCTTCACCCAAGTTGGGTGCGACGATATTGAGAGCCCGCAGCTAGGTTGAAGGCAAGAACTTGTTGCGTCAACTGAGCTTGGCGTGCGAGCACCCATGCATCAACTTGAGAAATCCTTCTCGATTGACGTGCAATAAATGC
>CAXGXL010000857.1:0-1870 GCA_964013555.1 uncultured bacterium | reverse complement strand
GGTCGGCCTCCTCTGTGCTTTGGCCATGGCTGCATGGCTGTGGGTCCGTCACTACCCAATGGGTCTCTTGGTCAAGAACTATGCAGCTCCCACGGCCTTGGTTTACGCCCTATTTGTTACACTCTACGTAACCAATACACTGCCCCCAATTCCACTTTCACTGCAGAAAATTGGGATCTACCACAACGTCCTTCCCCAAGCCGGCGCCTACGAATTGTCTCAGCAGACACCGCCATGGAAATTCTGGAGCCGAGGTGACGAAACCTTCCAGGCCCGCAAAGGCGATAAAATTTTCGTTTTCGCTCGTGTTTTTGCCCCCATCAATTTCAACGACAAAATCTACCTCCGATGGCAGAAGCGGGGGCCCACAAACAAGTGGCTGACCACCGACCGAATACCGCTAAGCATCGTTGGCGGTCGCGAATTAGGCTTTCGCGGTTATGCCTACAAAGCGAATTATGCTCCAGGAGAATGGAGAGTCTCAGTAGAAACCGAACGTTCTTCTGAAATTGGAAGAATTACGTTCGACGTTTATAACGACTTAAGTACGGAGCCCCGTAAATGGCACCTAACATACGAATAAATTGGCTCAGAGCCCCATTAAACATCCGACGATGGGCTTGCTTGAACCCCAATCCCCAAAGTCCTTAAGCAGGAGAGAACAATGACAGTACCCGTTGCTAAATTTTTCGAAACTCTAAAAACCATAGCGCCCCTAGAGTTAGCCGCCGAGTGGGACAACGTAGGCCTGATGGTCGAGGGAACTCAAAGTAACCCCATTGATTCCATTCTTCTCTGCATTGATTTGACTCACGCAGTCATCGATGAAGCCATTGCCCAAGGGGTCAATGCTATCGTTTCCTACCATCCACCTATTTTCGGAGGTATCAAACGCCTTACTCGACGAAGCCCCAGCCAGAACCTCCTGATTCGGCTCATTGAAGCTAAGATCACCGTATGGTCTCCCCACACCGCCTTGGACGCAGCAGAGAATGGCCTTGGAGATTGGCTCCTAGATTGCTTTGGAGAACTCAAAGAGCGCTCAACCATTACTTCCTGTCCTTCTGCCCCGGAAAACCCAGCTATTGGAATGGGCCGCCAAGGACGGTTATCCACCCCTCGCCCCATTGAACAACTCGCTGACGAGATAAAGTCTTATTTGAGCCTCAGCCATATCCGAATCGCCAAGGCCCAAAGACACAAGGAAGGAGCATCCATTAAACGAGTTGCCGTTTGCCCGGGCGCAGGCGGGACCCTTTTCTCCAGTGTTCGGCATGTTGATCTGCTCCTCACCGGCGAAATGCGCCACCATGATATCCTCAGCAAAGTGAGTAACGGCACGTCTGTCATTTTGACCGACCATACAAACACCGAACGCGGTTATCTCCCCATCCTTCAAGAGCGCCTACGGAGTCACTTAGGTGTCACAGTCCACGTATCCAATGAGGATGCAGATCCTCTCACGATATTCTAAGCTTCCAGGCTATTACGCCACTTAGGTCCCAGAATGCCTAGATTGCGTTCAAAGAGCAGCCTGCTTCCTGCCTGTTCAGAGCTCCCTCCCAGAGAACCGCTCCTCTTAGTCTTGGGCTGAAGCCCTATTGAGTCGAGCAATCCACCTTGCAGCAACAAGTCCCGACAAGAGCCCAAAAAGATGCCCCTCCCAAGAAACATAGGGCGTTATGGGTAATACGCCCCAGATAATCCCTCCGTAAAGAAACCCCACTAAGACAGAAATACACACGCCCATAAAGGAACGCTCCAGGATCCCCACGACAACCAAAAAGCCAAAATATCCGAAAATCAAGCCACTCGCCCCTACATGTACACTACTCGAATGTCCAAAGAGCCATACACCCGCCCCTCCCAG
>CAXGXL010000856.1:0-1876 GCA_964013555.1 uncultured bacterium | reverse complement strand
ATTCCGTCCACGACCTTTAAACCTTGTCGATAATCGCACTCCTCTTCCTCTAAGGGCGCTTCTTCAGAAGGGGAAGAAACTTCGGGACCACCGCACTCCTGCTCATTATTATACGCCGTAAGAGTTACACTCGAATCTCCCCTAGCTTGAATGGAGATCGTCTCGTCGAGAAGAAAGCTAGGTACATCATCAAACATGCGTTCTACAGCCTGAAAGTTGAAATCTGCGCTAAGCATAAACTCAGGCATCAGGGTTAGATGCATTTTTTCACCGACATCATCGAGTTGTACGTTAAAACTTCTACCGGCATTTTGATTCAGGTCAAGAGCGACAATGGTAGTGTCGTTGTGGCTCACGGTGGATTGAGAGTCCCCCAACCCCACGTTGGTGATAGCAATCGATTGCGCAGTGTCGTCGAGGTCAATCTCAAATTGAATACCAGCTAGATGCGCGAAAAGTTCGCCAGTTGCGGTCTCGTCAGCCAAAAGCGACATTGGGCCAGATAAGTCGACGTTGTTTAAGTCCATCCCCAGCGAAACCAACCCCAATAACGGCTGAGCTCCCAAGTTAAGAAGGGAATTGCTTTCACCGATAGAAATGGTCATGGTTTTCCCATTGTCTTCAAGTACAACTTCTACCTCTTCAGTAATGCTTATGGAAACGGCAGCATCTTGGCTTCCATTTATCGTAATAGCGAGACCAATCACGCCCTTGGCCGATTTGAGAATCGCCTGAGGCCCTTCATCTTCGAACTCGCCAGGCCACTCTTCGTCTTCTGGGGTATCTCTAGAACCATCTGGGTCATTAAATTCGCTAGACGTATTGGATGCTGAATCGGCATCATCATTCCTCTGCTCCCCCTCTAGCATTTCTATGGTTTCTTGGAGACCAGAGAGATACAGATCCACATTAAGGAAATTGGGTCGACTCGTTAGTTCAACAACTTGGGTTCGTTGGGCACCAATGAAAATCTTAAGCTCAATCCCCGCTTCCCCTATCAGTTTGGCCACAATCCGCAGTTGCGCCTCGCTCATAGATTCAATGCAGTCGGTATTCGGTTCTTCAGTCCAAACTTCATTGCCATTTTGGTCATAAGTGACGGCCTCTTCCTTGCCGCAGAAATTCTCGCCTCGAATCAAAAAGGTCGCGGTATTTCCATCGATGGCTTCTAGATTTTCCTCAATCAGAATCTCTTCCGTAATGGCTTTACGAATCTCATTCGCAAATTCTTCAACCGAAAAATCCTCTTCTTCCACTTCAAAATCATCCCCCCAATCTTCTTCCCTTTCCCCCTCATTCTCATTTCGCTCCTCGCCGCTATCTTCATCTCCTTCGCTACCGAACTCTGTAGTGGTGGGGATATCGGCTTCGCCTTCGCCCTCCGCAGAACCCCCGAATAAATCGAAGAGGTCCGCGAAAAGCTCTGCAGCGTTTTCTACGGATTCTAAGTCAATCGTAGCTTTCCCAGTTTCGCCCGCGTCCCGTGCAATATCCCCCAAGAGAGCTGCGCTGCGCTGAGATGCCGATGCAACTGTAATCGGAGTGCTTGACCCTTCTTCGCCGGAAGTTGAGGAACCAATACAGGCTAGAGTGCAAAGCAAAAGACTTATTAAACCGGATAGTCGAAATAACTTCATTGATGGGTTTCCTTTCGAGAAATGTCGAAGTTCGCGCAAACGCTTCAAATGGGCACATCCCCAGACAGGCATAAAGCGTGCCACTTCTTTAGAGACGGCCAACTCCTTATTTGACAAGGCTTTACAGATAACGAAGCTCAACCCTGAAAGACCTATCGCGACACAAATGTCCGAAGAAAAGAGAGTATGTGGCAATAACCAAACAATCGGGCGACTCCACAAAAACCAAATAACAAGGG
>CAXGXL010000855.1:0-1880 GCA_964013555.1 uncultured bacterium | reverse complement strand
GGTGACTCCAAGCACCCTACACAACTTAAACAAAGTGCCATCTTTTTCATCTGCACTAACGCTCGCTACCACCGCCTCAAACGAACCTTTGAAGCCATGCTCCGTGACTAAACTAATCATAAGAGACTTCGCAGCAGCCTGATGCCCAGAGCCACCACCACTATCCACCGCTATCCGAAGAAAGCTAGGAGCCTTGGAACCGGCCAAATCAACAGGGGCAGTCGCCCCCAACACCGGATACAAACCAGCCAAACAGAATGTAAAAACCACGTTCCATATTCGATAACGGCAGGCGCCAAGGGCAAAAGAAATCATAAAAGCGTTCTCCTTAATTGTCTCGTTCTGGAAAATCTACCCTAACTATGAACTACGGTCAAAGCCGGCTTTGGCGAAACCATTATGTCACTAAGTATTCATTATCTCGTACACTACCTCATAACGAACCCCTCAAACCAATTCGGTCTATTTTGCCAAAGGCGGAGAATAGCGGTCTACCACCAGGCGGGCGAGAGCGGGAAACCAACGCAAAACACCATAAGAGCGAGGATATATAAGCCGTGATTCCTTGTTTTTCACGGTGCTGCATATCTTTGTCGCAAGTATATCCACGTCACCTCGAGGTTGGGCGCGGATCACAAAGCTATCTTGATAGGCCTGCAATCCACCTTTTTCCATTTGTGTTTCTATTATCCCCGGGTAGACTGTAAGGACGTGAACTCCGCTGGAAGACAATTCCCCGTGCGATGCCTCCGAGGCCCCGGCCAAACCGGCTTTCGGGGCACTCTAATAGCTCATTTGATGCGGTGAAACCAACGCTGCAATCAAAGCTATATTGACACTCGTTCCCGCCTTTCTTTCAATCATCCTCGGAAGAAGATGCCGAATTAAACGAAGGGACGTTGCCAAATTTAGGTTGAGAAAGGACTCCCCCAAGCTTGGCTCTACTTCTTGCGTTGCACCGATAATTTGTGAGCCAGCATTGTTAATTAATACATCAATGGGCCCAAATTGTTTTTCTGAATTCGCAATCCACTCTGTGCATTTCTCTAAGACCTATAAATCCCACGTCACGACATTGGTTTGCACACTGAGACTTTGCGCCAAGCAATTAAGTGCCTCCCCATTTCAGGCTACCAATGTTAGGTTTGCACCGGCTGCGGCGAAGGCTCGAGCGATGGCCGCACCCATTCCTGCCGACGCACCGGTAATTGCAACATGCACTATGAACCTCCTCAATCTTGGCTACCAGCCAAGTAAAACTTTGCCGGTTGCCTGTTTGGACTCTAAATACCTATGCGCTTGGACCACATTTTCGGCCTTGAAAACTTCATCGACATGGGGCCTGATATTTTCAAAAGAGGTGCTTAAGACGACCTCCCTCATTTTCGATTTCCATGAGCTATCTTCAAGAACCCGCAACCCGTTCAACCCAAACACACCTATATTTGGATCAAACATTCGAAGAATAGGAATCCGAGGTGTACGTATTGCAGCGTGTAGCATTTTAAAAATATTTCGTTTACCGTTATCTACACCAGAACTAATTCCCAAACACACCATTCTGCCGGTGATACTCAAATACGGCAATTGTCGTTTGATGAACACTCCCCCAGACGAATTCAAAATGAGGTCGAACTTCCCTAAATCATCCATCGCGTAAAACTCCTCGGAAGTCATCGCTTCTGCCCCATAAGAAGCGATATAGTCTTTTTTGTGGGGGCTCGACGTTAAACCAACTACTTTTGCGCCACACTCTCGCGCCATCTGCATCGCTAGGGTACCAACGCCACCAGTAGCACATTCAATCAAAACTCTGTCTCCGGAACGAATCCGAGCCATTTCGAATAAGGCGATATGCGAAGTAATAAAATTAACTTTAT
>CAXGXL010000854.1:0-1886 GCA_964013555.1 uncultured bacterium | reverse complement strand
TAAGCTCTCGCAGTTCCTGAGTGGTAGTTTCCAGTTCCCAAGTGAGCATATTTTCGAAGCCTACGCCCCTCTCGTCGGACAATTAGCATCATTTTCGCATGGGTCTTGAATCCAACCACGCCGTACACCACGTTAGCACCTGCCTCTTGCAGGGTTGTTGCTACACCTATGTTTGCTTTTTCGTCGAAGCGAGCTCTGAGTTCAACAACCACAGAGACATCCTTACCCGATCGGGCAGCGGCAACAAGAGCCGTCACTATTTCTGAATCGCTTGAGGTTCGGTAGAGAGTAATCTTGATAGCTAAGACATCCGGGTCGCGGGCTGCTGAATGTAGGAACTCTTCTATAGGTGTGAAGGATTGGTAGGGGTGGTGTAGAAGAATGTCCTGTTCTTGGAGAATGTCGAAGGGGTTCTTTTCTTGCAGAATGGTTGGGATATCAGGAAGAAAGGTTGGAAACCGCAAACTTACATCTTCAACGATGTCATTGATTTGAGATAGCCGTCCCAAATTGACCGGGCCATCCACGATATACAAGTCTTCATCTCTGAGGTTAAAGTGCTTCGCTAGAAATTCAGTTGTTGCTTTTGGGGTAGCTCTATTGACTTCGAGTCGAACGGCTGAACCATAATTGCGACGAGGAAGTTCTCCTGCAACTGCGTCTAGAAGATCACTTGCGGCGTCTTCATCAATCCACAGATCACTGTTTCGAGTTACGCGAAATTGATAGCATTTGCTGGCGTGCATGCCGGGGAAGAGTTCGGAAATGTGGGTTTCAATAAGAGACGCTAGGAGAATGAAGTTTGAGCCATCAGAGGAACTCAATATTTTATTGGGAATTTGAATCACTCGTGGAAGTGCTCGAGGGGCTTGAACTATGCCGTACTGGACAGTACGCTCGAATGCGTCGGTTCCTACCAGATCTACAATGAAGTTCAGACTTTTGTTGAGAATCTGAGGAAATGGGCGAGCTAAATCGAGTCCTAGAGGAGTTAGAACCGGCAAAATCTCTGAAAGAAAATACCGTTTCATCCAGGCTAAGGCGTTGGGGGGCAATGTTTCGATTTGGCGAAGGTGTATGTTGTGATTAGCAAGGAGGGGGAGGATTTGTTCGTTGAGGCAACGATATTGGGCGACGACCAATTCGTGCGCTATGGTGCTAATTCTTGTGAGTGTTTCATGGGGGGCAGAGCCGTCCATTTGCGGGTTTGAGAGTCCTAGAGCTACTTGCTGCTTTAATGCGGCTACCCGAACTTCAAAAAACTCGTCGAGGTTACGTGATGAGATGGTGAGAAAAAAAAGTCTCTCTAGGGGAGGGATGGTGGTATCTGTCGCTTGGGCTAATACTCGCCGATTAAATTCGAGTAAACTAAGTTCCCGGTTGAAAAAACTCGTAGAAGGCATTTGGGACACAACTATTTTCGATTTGGATTACTCACCTAAATAAGCCAAGCATAACAATAATAAATCGGCGGTTCAACAATTCGGGGATTTTGCAGAAATGAGGTTTCAATTGGAAAACCTGAAGAAACCGTTACTCAAGCGCTCGTATGTGGCTCATCGGTATAGATCGAAGGAGTTTTTTTGGGTGTTCTTTAGTTAGTTCTTTCCCGGGGAAGTTTGCGAATTCTGGTATCTTGAATAAGGTTGGCCGAGAAGACAGCCTATTAAGCAAAAGGTGCTTTGGACGCAATTAGGACTTGTGGGAAACGAGAATGTACCTGTGGGAAAGTAGGCGGAGTTGTTGAGATGGAGGTGATTCTCATTTTCTATTAGAATAGGTGGGGGCCTATTCGGTAAGAGCCGAATATATCATTTTCGCGGGGTCTTGCGCTTGGGTGGTGAGTTGAGTTTTGGCGAATCTAATTCGGAGAAGTCGGGTAGAGT
>CAXGXL010000853.1:0-1892 GCA_964013555.1 uncultured bacterium | reverse complement strand
CGGGCAAGGAGCAATGCTCATCCGAATGCGTTTAACGAGCTGCAGCTTATTGTAGCGCATCTCATTGAACGCAACTACAAGGAGGACATCGATCCAAGCCTTGCCTTCGCTGAACAAGTGCTGCAGCTGGCCACTTTATTTCGAGACCGTCTCACAGCACTCGTATCCAATTGGATACGTGTTGGGTACTGCCAAGGCAATTTCAATAGTGACAATTGTGCCGCGGGTGGCTTCACCCTCGACTACGGCCCGTTTGGATTTTGCGAACTATTCAATCCTCGGTTCCAACCATGGACAGGTGGCGGGGAACACTTTTCGCTCTTCAACCAACCGGCCGCCGCCGAAGCAAATTACCATATGTTCTGGACAGCCATTCGTCCTCTTTTAACCGACAACAAAGAGGCAGTGGCAAGATTGGATAAGATTCGAGACGGGTTCGCCGATGCTATGAGCCTGGAGTTTGAGGCCATGTGGGAAAAGAAGCTTGGCCTGGCTAACTACGACGCACCTCTAGTCAAAGAACTGCTGCGACTCATGGTTCTTTCAAAAGCTGACTACACGGTGTTTTTCCGAAAGCTCTCTCATATTCCAGACCAACTCGAAGTCTTAAAAGAGAGCTTCTATGTGCCGAGCTCTGCGCAGCTAGATGAAGAGTGGAATAGCTGGCTCCAACAATGGCGCAGCCACGTCATGGGCGCCGGGGGGGGGAGCGAGACCTCCGCAGCGATGAAACAAGCCAACCCCAAGTACGCCTGGCGCGAATGGTTAATTGCTCCAGCCTACAAAAAAGCAGAGCAGGGTGATTACAGCTTAATCAAAGAACTGCAAGCTGTGTTTAACAATCCTTACGAAGAGCAATCATCAGAAGTACAGACCAAGTACGACCGCCTAAAGCCTAATGAGTTTTTTAACGTTGGGGGCGTCTGCCACTACAGCTGTTCATCATGACCTGCCAAAATCTCTTGAGGGACGAACTTAGCAATCGGCAATGCGATGGGGAACAAATAAATTCCAAGTTCGGGGAACGTATACGAAAAAAATCTAAAGACCGGTATCAACAAAAGGGAACTTCGGTGAGGCTCCTCGAGGGAAGAGCTAAAAAACAAGCCCTACGCCCAGGCGAATAGTATGGGCTTTGCCATGAACCTTACGGGTGCGCACTTCATACACATCATGGGTTGACTTCAGCTGAAAATGCACCAAATCCGTCCACCTCAAATAAACGATAGGTCCCATGGTGTAGGTGAATTCGACGCCGTTCCAATACTTGAGTTGCTGGTGCCACTTTAGATGGCCGTTGCGCGAGCCGAGAGAAAAGTTCAGGCCGAGAGTTAAATTGAAATAGTAGAGCGATGGGGTATCGCCGATGAAAACAAATGAACTCAGCCCACTACGAAAAATGTAGTTGTATGTTTCCGTTTCATATCCAAGTGATAGCCCGGGACCCAACTCTCGAAAGTAAATGCCGATCGGGTCGGACGACTGTGAGGCGCCCGGTATCCTAAGTTGAGGGGCAAGTGTCCACGAACCACTGCGGCCATCGAGATTGAAATATTTCTTGATAGGCAGAGCGATGGTTGGGTCCCCCAATCCACTTTTTCTGTGGTTTACGGCTTCACCTGACTCTGATAAAACCCGCCGTTGCGCGTCAAGCATAATGGGGACTTTCAGAGTCAATCTAATGCTCCGGTGCCATGTGTAGACGCCCTCGATGTGGAGTAAATGAGCGCTCCGATTTAAGTTCGAGCCGAGGCGCTGCTTGCCATCGTAAAGTGACTCTTCGTGACGATATTCCTGGAGAGCTTGTACACCCCAACCACCGGACCATCGCGGCATTTCGCTAAAGATTGGCTGCTCAGCGTGGACTGGGGTGGCAAAGCCAATCATTAAAA
>CAXGXL010000852.1:0-1898 GCA_964013555.1 uncultured bacterium | reverse complement strand
TTGCCTAAGACAATGCCGCAGTAGAGGCCCAGTTCGCTGTAGGAGTCATCCCACGCCGGGAGGAGATTCTCTATATCGCGGCATCCTTTCTCAGACTCTACGGGACAAAATTGCCAAGTGTAATTGACTCGGCTCTTGCGTGGGTTAACAACCAGCGCATCGAATGTGACGTGGGCTGATTCCCATTGGGTTAGCGTGTTGATATGTATTTCTGGTGGGTTTGAGACCATCGCCAATACCCGCAAATCCTCAACTTCAGATTTCATGGGTAGGCTATCGTCGCAAGCAAAGCTCGAGCTTACGAGTACAATAATTAGGAGGAAGAAATTCATTAATAACTCCCTTGTATCCCAAGAACTGGAACAATGGGTAGAAGGCTAAAGGGCGACCTTTGCCTGTAGTCGTAGCTGTAGTTGAATGTTTCTACGTTAGAGGTGTTGTAGACGTTGAGCACCTCAATGAAGAATGCGAACTTCCACGTGTCGAAAGTGAAATTCTTATCGAGGCGAATATCTAATTGGTGAAATGCGGGCAGCCTTGAGCTATTGCGTTCAACTGAATTGGAGTCAACGATGTACTCGTCTTCATCGAGGTCCAGGTGATTGATGGCGCTTCTAAGGTCAGTGGTAGGATTACCCGATACGTAGCGAAAACGAAAACCCAATTCGAGGCTCCATGGTAAATCGAATTGCCCAACAACGGTTAGAATGTGGGGTTGGTCAAAATTGGAAAGGTAAGTCTCAAGCTCGTCTTGGCCCTGCGATTGTGGACCACCGCCACCACGGCGGTTTCCGGGGTTCGAGAAATCACGGCGCCGGTCTCGAACGGTCGATTGAGAGAGGGTATAAGATACCCACCCATAGCCCCATCCGTTAGGTTCGGGAAGATAGCGCAAAAGGAGTTCGAGACCGAATGCTCTTCCTGAGCCGTCGCTATTATACCATTCGTATTTGGTTTGGCCATTTTCGTAGGTTACGTTGTTAGATGTCGTTGGTAGGTGATACCGCTTATTGAAAAATAACTGCAGGTCAAGCTGCAAGAGTTCAGTGAAGCTTTGTTCGAAGCCCAAAACATACTGTTGGGCTCGGAGTGGCAGTAAGTTCGGATTACCTGTTCTGGTCGATGCAAACCGGGGCTCTGGAGCTTTATCATAAATTCCAAAAGCAGCCTTGAGCACAGTGTCATCGGTGACCTCCCAACGCCCTGTGATTCTGGGCTGGACGGAGAAGGCTTGAAAGGCACCCACATCGAATCGTTGAAGGCGCAGTCCCGGGATGAGTTTGATTTTTTCGCCGGCTTGCACAATGAGTTCGGTCCAATAGCTGTGGCTGAAAAAAGGTGCCACTTCATCGAAAGGTTTGGTGTTGGTGAAATCGAAGGTTGGACTGGGATATCGCTTGAGCTCGGTAGGGATCGGGAAACTTAGGTTGACGGTAGCTTCTCCCAAGTCTACATCCACTCCTGCTGCCAGTGTGAGCCAATCAAGCACCTGAGTTTCCACGAGAGCTTTGATATCAAGGCCTAAGACGGTCAGTTTAAATCCAGTATCTAGCCCCAGTTCTTCGGACTCTTGCCGGAAAATGGTTTTAAAGAGCTTGGGGGCCACACTCGAACTAATGGTGGTTTTTGAATTGAGTCGTAAGCGATGGCGGAGAACGAGCCGGTGTTGTTCTATTTGAAGACCAAAGTTGAAAGCGGAGTTTTCTTCGGACTCAGATTGAATGAGCTTAAACCTGTCCTTAGACCCAAAGGAGAAGACGTCAAAGGTGTGTCTGCCCACCTTTCGATTGGCTTTGAACTGATAGTCCCAATAAACCGGTACTATAGTGGAGGTACCCTCGTCTTCATCTCGCGGGATGGCATCTAAGGCAAAGGGCAGTATGGCGTCGACATAGGAC
>CAXGXL010000851.1:0-1900 GCA_964013555.1 uncultured bacterium | reverse complement strand
CAGGCGGCTTAGATAGTACCTTGGTAGCACGTATCGCGAACAAACCAGATACTTGGTCTGTTGGTTTTCAGGACCACAATGAATTTGAGTGGGCGCAATTGGCCGCTAAGGCAATGGGAAGTCTCCATAGAGATGTCCTGGTTGAACCAAACTCATTTACAGACGTAGCTAAAGAAATGATTCAGTTCCGAGCCGAGCCCTTGTCGGTTCCCAACGAAGTGCTCTTGTTCAAAATGACTCAAAAAGTCAAAGAACACAATACGGTTGTGCTAAGCGGAGAAGGAGCAGACGAACTCTTTTATGGGTACGACCGAATCTTTCGTTGGGCTCAAGAAAGCTCCTGGGATTTGGACCAATTTGCATCTCGCTATGCGTATGGCACCCACCACGATCCCGAAGTGGTAGAGGACGCTCTCGCGCCGTTTATGGGGAACGAAGGCACTCTCAATCGAGTGGCTGCCTTTTTTCAGATTGCACACCTCCATGGCCTCTTGCGCCGATTGGATAATAGCACCATGCGTTGCTCCGTAGAAGCGCGAGTGCCTTTCGTTGACCACCGATTGGTGGAGCGCATGGCTGGGGTTCCGTTCGAATATCGAATGGCTAATGATATTGTAAAGGCCCCTCTTAAACGTACATTTAGAGATTGGATACCCCAGTCAATTATCGAACGCAAAAAAGTTGGTTTTCCAGTTCCTTTGGAGACGCTTACTTGGGGACCGGAAATTCACGGCGAGACGCCTATGGACCGATGGTTGGAATTTAATTTGCAGGTGCTAACAGACGGCGCCTGGGAACCACATTGATAGAAAAGAGCTGGCAATGGTGATTGGATACACCACGGGGGTTTTCGACCTCTTTCACATAGGGCATCTTAATCTTCTCAGGAATGCCAGAGCTATGTGTGATCGCCTCATCGTAGGTGTAACAACCGATGAGCTTCTCTTGACCTACAAGAATAAACGTTGCGTTATTCCTTTTTCGGAACGATGCGAGATTGTTCGCAATATCAAAAGTGTAGACGTTGTTATTGCCCAAGAGTCCATGAACAAATTTGAAAGCTGGAAAAAGCTTCGTTTTGATATGATCTTTGTTGGAGATGATTGGTATAAGACGGACAAATGGAGACAAATTCAAACGGAATTTGATGAGGTCGGTGTTCGAGTGGTCTATTTTCCTTATACTCAGGGGACGTCATCTACCTTGGTTAATCAAATCCTAAAGGAACGTCGAGATTCACTAAAATGATGAGGCGGTTTCAAAAACTACTGCGAGTTGTTTTTTGGTATCCCGTTTTGGCCATTTTGTATCAATTGGCTAGAATACTACCTCGTGATCCTAACATCTGGGTTTTTGGTAGCACTACTGGATTTGTAGACAACCCAAGGTACATTCTCGAATATGTAAGCACCCATTGTCCCTTTCTTGATTCCGTGTGGCTTTCGCGCTCTAAAAATGACGTCATCCAAATACGAAAAGCAGGTCACAAAGCACACCTCATTTCTAGTCCCACGGGTATCTGGTATGCATTTCGGGCTGCCATTGGCATCGTCAATACATCTTTCATTGATCTCAACCGGGCCGCAGTGGGAGGAATGAAGGTGGTTCAACTGTGGCATGGTACACCCTTAAAACTTATGGCAAATGATTCGAGTTTTCTCCACTATTGGAAAGGATACTTTTTCGAGAACGCTGTTTATTGGATTCGGTCTCACCTCTTTCCATGGACTGAAACAAATTATGCGTTGGTCATCACCGCGTCTGAGGAGTCTACGAAACGGTTGGCGAGCGCTTTTAATTTGTCTAGAGATAAATTCTTAATCGCCGGTTCCGCACGAGACGATATCGCCTTGACGCCGTGTTCCAATCCCGACAAATTAAAGGCGTCATTCGGACTAAG
>CAXGXL010000850.1:0-1908 GCA_964013555.1 uncultured bacterium | reverse complement strand
CGAGGGCCCTAGCGATTGATAAGTTCAAAGCACAATGAGCTTAACACCTATCGACCTCAGCGTTCTCAATCTAGGACAAATCATTTGGCTTTCGGGTACAGTTCTTTGTGCGTTAACCCTTACTTGGTTGACCATTCGCCTGGTCATGATCGGACTAAAATGGGCATTCTTTGCCACCTTGCTTTTTTTGGTCGCCTCTCCATTCATTGGGCCATTGCCTGAAGTGCAAATAGCAACCGACAAGATGCATTCTCATTTACCGGAAATCCACTCCCAGGCTACCGATATCCTGCACAAACTGGGCAATCATACTCAACGCATAGCCATATTTGCTTACAACGAGATTGCACAACCCGAAGACTCTTAAGGCTACGCAACAGTTTGTCCTAGGAACGTAAGTGCCAAGCCTTAGGCTGTAAAAATGCCCGAATCCCCTCAATTCCTAAGGTAGATCCCACACCAGAATCATTCCATCCGGTCCAGGGTAGACGGGGACTTACCCGATCGCAGCAATTCCAATAAACAGATCCAGCGTTCAATCCTGCCAGCATCTTATCAGCTCTATTTTTGTCCGCCGTAAAAACCGAGGCGGTCAACCCGTATCGCGTGTCGTTCATCAATTGGATCGCCTCGTCGTCCGTCTCTACGCTTTGTAGCCCAATAATGGGCCCAAAACTCTCTTCGCGCATCAAGTCCATCTCGTGATTCACATCACTCAAAACCGTTGGCTCAAAATAGTACCCTTTTCCATTTACCGATTTTCCGCCGGTGAGAAGACGGGCACCTTTGGTAAGCGCATCCCTAACTTGAGCCTCAAGGAAAGAGCGGTGCGAACCACGAGTAAGAGGACCTATATACGTGTCTTTTTCCCTAGGGTCTCCACAAACAAAATTACTCACTGCACTAATGAAATGCTCCACAAAAGAGTGGTAAATCGATTGGTGAACGTAGACCCGCTCCACACTGCAGCAACTCTGGCCCGCATTGTAAAAAGCCCCATCCGCAATGCCCTCTGCGGCAGCTCGTACATCAACATCAGGAGCCACATAAACAGGATCTTTACCACCGAGTTCAACTTGCAACCGCATCATCCGTCGAGCCGCAGCTGCAGCCACCTTAACACCCGTCGAATGAGAGCCCGTAAAAAACATGCCACCAAGAGGCTCTTCGCAAAGAGCTTGCCCCACACGCCCGCCGCCAACTACAACCGAAAAAACATCCTCCGGAACACCCGATTCAAGTAGCAATTCGCCAATAGCCAACCCGGTAAGAGTTGAAAATTCCGAGGGTTTGTACAACACAGCATTGCCAACCAATAAAGCTGGTACAAAAACATTGGCCCCGACAAAATATGGGTAGTTCCAAGCCGATATATTGCCTACAACACCCAGAGGTTCATAGGAAACACGCTCTACCAAGCTCCCCGAACCGCTTTCCAGAAGGGTCTGAGCTTCCATTACTTTTTCGATATTCTCAACGAAGAACTCGATACGAGGAACAACCCCAGCAATTTCCCCCATCGCCTGCTTCAAAGGCTTACCTACTTCACTAGTCAAGGTGGTCGCTAAGCTACTTTGCCTTTCTTGTAGTAGCCGACTGAACTTCTTTACGCACTCTATTCGCTCTAGCAGTGGCCTAGATGCCCACTGGGGTTGCGCATCTCTCGCCGCACGAAATTTCGCACCGACTGTGTCAACCGTATCCTCTTGCAATTCACAAATAACTTCTTCCGTCGCTGGATTTACGACCTGCAGCATGGGAACCTCCACCAGTTTACTACCCTTATTGTTTTTTGTTCGCGCGAACTTGACTGAGAAAATGCTCCATCAAAGGACTCGGATCTAAAAGAGACGCCTCAGATTCCTTTATGAACTCTGGATGCCATTGAATCCCTAAGGCAAAGCGCCC
>CAXGXL010000849.1:0-1909 GCA_964013555.1 uncultured bacterium | reverse complement strand
AGGTAAACCACATAAAGATACAAAATCGCCCGCATGCCATAGTAGCTATAGCGCTCACAGCCTTCGTTACCGATAATATACGGAACTCCTTTTGGCCATCCTCTCTCATTTGGGTCGGGCGCCGTTAGGTGCTTTGTCTTGCTCATCCCCAGAACTCCTATCCATTCGTTTCTCATGGGGAGAGCCCAGATCTTGGGCCATGGTGGTTAATTGTAGCTTCCCCAATTGAATAAGTCGCGACGCTTATACTCAGATCGCCACAATTCTCCAAGAGGACTTCGTCGATCAACGAAATTATCTTCTAAGATCGCTATATATTTTGAGAAATTAATTGGGAATGCGCAGGGTCAAGCCAACCGCAGCCTTGAACCCATCCGGCTCATGCATCGCCCGATTGTTCAAAAGGTCGTTTGAGCTAAAACCGAGGGTTGCATGAAGCCCGAGCCATTGAGTTAGAGATGCGTCCGCTTCAACCCCTATGGAGCCACCAGATAGTCGAAGAGAGTCTCCCGAGGAAAACGAAAGTGAGGCATAGGGCGACAAAGACAAATTCCCCTCAAGAAATGAAATGTTATGCATACCTACACCAAGGCGAAAGTCCTTTTCGGCTAGGCTCATAGCTCCAGAAAGCTCCAGGGCGCCGGGCCTCCTGGGGTTAAGAAAAACTCGCCCCTCAAAAACTTCGTCGTTAGACGTGCGGAAATAATGAAACTTGGGAAATGTAGCGGACACATCACCTATTCTCCACGTCAAAGGCTCAAAGCGTCGCTCTCCAGTCGCGATATAACGAAACCCTCGGTAGGCTGCATGCCAATTGTCCACACTTGCTAGATCTGCGATCAATGATTTGGTGAACATGGAGTCTAGGGTAACTGAATTTCCCTGATGGGCCGCCGCTCGCGCCCAAGACAAATTATCATCT
This sequence comes from uncultured bacterium, assembly GCA_964013555.1. Lineage (GTDB taxonomy): Bacteria > Myxococcota > XYA12-FULL-58-9 > XYA12-FULL-58-9 > JABJBS01 > CAXGXL01. The sequence goes on along the minus strand of CAXGXL010000849.1, from coordinate 987 downwards.
CCTCGAGTCGCGTCGCGCGTCAAGGTCCGTCCCAAATAGGCACTCGTCTGTAGGTCGGGTAAAAGCATTCCCACCGCATCGTGATAATCCGGTTGCCCCAACGAGATGCGCGTATGGTGACTCCTCCCAATCCACTCCTCATTATTGAGTCCTGCAGCAGAGGCCCGAGCCGCATCGGCCCACGTCGCTCCGGTTGTGTCGCCGTAACAAACCATGCCACCCCACCAATTGAAACCGCAGACCGTTGGATCCCACCCCAACGCCACCCCTTCTCTATAATGCGCCCACTCATGAAAAAGAACCGCAGGCCCCCAATGAAAGCCAATATCCGCCGCAACTTCAGCTGTACGGTATAACGGATTCTCTGCCACTTTTGTGGGCAGAGCGTCGTGAAGAGCATTCACACCCACACCAAATGCCGTCGTGGCACTCATGGACAAATCGCGGTTCGCGCTCAAGGAGGTCAAAGGGCTCGAAAAAGGTAAGCGCAACCGAGTCGGCTGCCCGACCCCGGCCCTAGCAGCAAGTGCGCTCGCATTCGAATTCGCCTCAGAAACGAGACAGGAGCTTGCCTCCCCCACCGGTGGAGAGAGAGCAGAAGTTTTAGTCAAAGCAGAGGAAGAAAGCTCCGTCCCATTTCGATTCGTTTCATAGCCATCCGAGAATTCGTCGTTACGTGGTTGCACCGGCATCCCGGAGAGCCCCCGCATGCCACTAGTGAAAGTTGAAGCTCCTGCGCCCCAATTAGAGACACGAGAGGGTGGATTCGTTACGGTGCAAATGTTAAGTGTAGTGTCCACAAGGAACTCCCTTCGTAGAGACCTACTCGCTTTTCCCAAATGGTGGATGACAAAAAAACCCTTATTTTTCGGTACTGTGAGTTGCATCACACCAGCATTAACTCATCGCATCATCCACCAAGTCTGTGGACCAACCCACCGAAAATTCGCCGCAACTTCTTACCAAACCACCCGATACTCCGCAGTA